>JAITGJ010000200.1 GCA_031280705.1 Spirochaetaceae bacterium | reverse complement strand
TCCGCCGGGATTTCGGCAGGCATGGAACGGAAAGCGCCGCGCGGCAAAGTTATCAAATCCGCTGTAATTCTCCGATCCCGGAAAAACCCCTGGCCCGCGCTTCCGGCCTCGGCGTGCGGGGGCGGAACAGCCTCATCATCACCAAAGAAGCGGGGTCCCTGGTGATCCTTGCCGCAATGACGCTCCCCTTTGTCCTGGAAAGCGCCGTGAGCGGCATTGATAATGACATGGACGATGACGGAGCGGATTTTCCCCTCTGCGGGCTGTGTACCGGCGCTGATGGAACGGGAACGCCCCGCTGCGTTACGGCCTGCCCCACGGGCGCGCTCCGTGGAGACGGCGTGGTTATGCTTGAGCGGTGTATCCAGTGGTACGCCTCTGGAAACGACGCGGGAAGAGATTTTTCCAAATTTGGCGATGGCGGAGAACTGGCGGACATCCCCCCCCAAATCGCGGCAAAATGGGGAAGGCGGCTGTATGGATGCACCGCCTGTCAGGACGCCTGTCCGCACAACCGGCGGCCCATCGCCGGTACGCCGCCAGAGGACACGGCCCGGGGGGTTTTGCCCGCCCGGCTTAACGGGCGGGAACTTCTCGCCCTTGACAGCACGGCCCTCAAGGCGCGCTTCAAAGGGACGGCGCTCGGCATGGCGTGGCTTACGGCGGACATACTCAGGCGAAACATACGAACGGCGCTCGGCGGGGGAACGGAAACGCCCCGCACGTAACCTTACGGGGCATTGTATTTCAGCGTCATCCGGTGCTGGCGATTGATAAAGTCCGCGTACTGGCGGTCATAAATAGCGATATGGGTAAGTATCCAGTCGCGGAGGTACCGGACAAAATTATGCGGCACGAGGTGTTTTCCGTCCTCAAAACTTTTTACATCCGCAAGCACCCGTTTTACAAAACTTGCGTGCTGTTTTTTATGCTCATCTGACTGGGGATAGTCGATTTTTTCAAGCAGGCGCTCTTCGGCGGAAAAATGATACTTGACATAATTCACCGTGGCGTGGGCAATTTTGCGGAACGTTTCGTTGGCGGAATCCTCCCCGGCCTGGCAGCTTCTGAAGAGGTCATTGGTAAGGCCGAGCAGTTCCTTGTGCTGCCCGTCAATAAGATCAATCCCCGTGGCATACCGGTCGTCCCACTCGACAAAATCCTGATCCGGCATAGGCACCCCCTGTTATCCCTACTATAACGTACCGGGGCGCGCGTTGCACAGGGGAGGAACGGCCTTCCCGATCACTCCGATTGGGAAGGCCGCCCGCGCCGGTGAACCGCCGCGCAATTAGCCGAACAGTACCTTGCTCATACGGTCAATTTCCCTGCTGGTTTCCTCATATACGCCCGGATAAATTGTACCGGGGCCGCCGCGCGTAAGGCACGGGATGAAGTAATGCTTGCCGTTGGCGCGGCAGGCGCGCTCCACTTCGGTGCGGATCAATTCCGGCGTCCAGTCCGCCTTGTCCATAACGCCGTTGTTCAGATCGCCCATAAAGGAAATTTTTTCGCCGAATTTTTTTACCAGCCCCGGAACGTCGTTCGTGGTAATGCAGCCCTGGAATATGTCGATGCCGATGTCTATCATCTGGGGCACCAAATTCGCCGCGTAGGAATCACTGTGATGAATGATAAGTTCAACGCCGTGGCTCCGGTAGTACCCGTATATTTTTTTGTATGCGGGGACAAAATATTCCTCGAACATTTCCGGCGAAAAGAACGATGATGTCTGGGTGCCCCAGTCATCGTGATGGAAAATCGCATCGGGCTTGATGTACGTGCAAATGCCTTCGGCAAGACGCAGTTCGTATTCCACAATATAATCCACGATCTCATGGGTATATCCGGGCTCCTCAAACATGTTGGCGAGTGCCGTATCAATTCCCTGCAAATAGTGGAGCTGCTCAAAAACGCCGGGCGCGATCATGGGGCAGGCAAATACCTCGTTCCGGTTTACCGCTTCGGCAGTTTTAATGCTGCTTTCCCATTCTGACGCGGGAAAATCAAGGCTGGGCGCTTTGACAACATTTTTCCATTTGGTAATGTCCTTGAGCACCTTGTGGGCGTCGTCATGTACCGGAAAAGCGCCGGGCTGGTCTTTGCCCCAGCGATAGGTAACGCCCCAGCCGTTTACGACTTCCCCGCCGGGCTGGGCCGCGGGAAATTTCCGCGCTATCGGGTGCATGCCCATCAAAAGCGGAATAAATTCATACTGATTGACAAAGCGGTCCGGGTTTCCCCCGCGGATCGTTTCCATAAGATTCTGACGAATCGTAAGCATAGTATGCCTCCTCAAACGGGGCGGTCCAAACCGGCCGCCCCTGTGCGTAATTTTTCGCCGTAACAACGGCGCAGCAACACCGCCCTGACGCGGTGTACGGAAAAGCCTGTTGCAAAACTGAAGTTTTGCAACAGCCTCGGAATTTAAGCGGCCTTCCGCGCGTTAATTTCCTTTTGGTACGTTTCCAGCTTTTCATTGGTCAGGCGGTAGCCAATGCCGATAAAAAGACAGGAAAGCAGCGTCACGGAACCGGGAACGAGCATAAACACCGTCAGTATTCCCTGTTGAATTTCGATGGTCGCCAGTTCCGGCGCGAGCCCGGAAACAAAACCTACCGCGCCGAGAACTATCGGAATAACGGTTCCCCGGGTGATGATGGCCGCCTTGAGCGACAGATTCATGGTGCCCATGATGAAGGCCGTCGCGTTTCTGCCGGTTTTCCATTCACTGTAAATCGACGCCTCGGAATACATGGCGACAACCCACGCGCCCAGGGCTCCGATAAAAATGCGCGAAACAGTTCCGCACACAAACACCATAACGACGGTAAGTCCGGTAACTTTTCCCAGAATCATGGTAATGGCGGCGCCCAAAAGCCCGGCAATAACCAGCGTCCGGTGGGAGAATTTTTTTGACAACTGGCCCGCCGCCGTCGCTCCGGCGAGGGAGCCGAATGACGCGATGAGAAGGTACAGCGGCATCAATTTCATGTCCTTTGCCACATAGGTAAAGTAAAACGCTACCGCGGCGGAATACACAAATGTTGACATATAGCGGAAAAAATCACCCAAAAGCAGAAAAACAAGATGCGGGTTTTGGGTAACGCTCTTGATCAGATCGCCAAAACTGACCTTCTCCTTTGCCGCCGCCTGGGGAGCGGCCGCGGCAGTCGCCGCTTCTTCCGCGCCGGTGGGTTCGTAACCTTTGGTAATCCGCACAATGACAAGATACCCAATGAGCATAACGCAGGCGAGCGTACCCGCCGTTGCGGGATACCCAAACAGTTCGCTGCCCAGCCGCGCCGTATAAAAAGCGATGAGCGGCGCGCCGATGTACGAAAAACTCATCTGGGCAAGCGACGTGTACATCATCCGCCGGGAAGAAAGCATGCCGCGTTCCCGCGGCGTTGTCGCCAGGGTCGGGATAAGATTCAGGTTCGCCACCCAGCCCAGGTTCCAGAAAATATGGCTGACAATAAAACCCGCGACAATAACAGCGGCGGATATAAAATTATTGCTGCTGATTTTGGTGAACATGAAAATATAGGTAACAACAACCAGCGGCGGCATCAGAATCATCCACGAGCGGTTACGCCCCCACCGGAGCGGCTTTACCGATGAAATGATGCCTCCGTACACCGGCGACAGTATTGCGTCGCCTATCGCGGTCGCGGTCCCAATGCCGATAACCCACGCCTCCGGGAATTTGGCCACATTGGAAAGAAAAAACACGAAGAAAAATGTTTCTACGCTCGCCATCAATCCAAAACCAAAATCGCCAATCCCGTACAGGGTTTTGATGGCACTTGACAGGGGTTTCTTTTCCATGTCTCATGCACCTCCTACGGTTAATCTGCCCGGAAAACCGGCGGCAGGCCGCCACGCACTCCGGACCAAGTTATGCCGTGCCTGCCTATCATGCGGACACATTATAGGGAACCTCTAAAAACCGGTTGTTTTCAGAGGTTCCCTTGCGGTTTCTCGCCCTATGGGCTGCGAAACACGCATTTTTAAGCGGTTCATCTCTAAAAACTGAAGTTTTTAGAGA
>JAITGJ010000166.1 GCA_031280705.1 Spirochaetaceae bacterium | reverse complement strand
CAAAACCCAAGCCCAAACCGCCACGCGGTTTGGGCACGCATCCATGCGGATTCTTCAGGGGGCGTTGCCCTAGAATGCCCAGCGGAAGCCGCCTTCTATGGTAAAGAGTGAGGGCGCGTAGGGGTCGGTAACATAATCGAACGGGAAAAGCGGGGTGTCGGCGCTGAGGAACAGTTCCAGTGTGGGGGCGGCGCGCCAGAAAAGCCGCGCCCCGGCAAATACGCCCCGGTAGCGGGAGGGCCGTAAAGCGCCGCCTCCCCAGGTAATGTCCTGGTACCCGCCCGCAAGACCGGCGTTGAACGGCGCGTTCTTTCCCGTAAAAATAAAGGCGGTCTCGTACCGGGTCCAGTGATTCGAGATAAGCGCGCTGCCCGTAGCCGTGCTGCCCGTGGCCGTGCTGCCCGCTGACGGGCTTATCGTAACGGCGCGGCTGTTAAGATTCGCGTCAATACGAAAATAGGGAATAACGGTAATCAGGTGAATATCGTACATGTCCTGCCGGAAATCCCCCGGTCCCCGGAGTTCGCGGCCCAGGGAGGAATCAAGCTGAATGGTCAGTTCAAAAATCCCCTGCGGCAGTTTAAACTTAAACAGCATGGAAAGGCCGGGATTAAGGTAAAAGGTGTCCATATCACCCGCCCCCAGAAACCCGCCAAGTTCAAGGGACAAAAGCTCCCAGTCCCACAGTCCCCGCAGGATAAGGCGGGTTGCCAGCACCGGGTCATGCTCAATAATGGCGGAATATCCCATATAAGTTGAAAGATGATGGGTAAAGCTCAAGGCGCCGCCGGGCGTGTAGGTGGAGGAAAACGGAAAATCAGGGTTAAGGTACCCGTTTGAGGAGTCGTCCGGGCCGGGGTTAAAAACGGAAATCCGCCCGGAAATCCCCAGCGTCATGGGGTGGGCCATGCTGGTTGTTCCCGTGGACCAGGGCCGGATACTGGCCCGCAGGGTCAACGGCGTGTCCTGCCAGACGCCGTCGGGGTTCACCCCGGCCAGCTCAAAGGACCGCACCAAAACGGTAACGCCTTCATTCAGGGTAACGGGCACGGGTACCGGCGCGAGAGACCCTGAATAAACAAAACAATGCCGGGGAAGGTAAACGTGAAACGCCTCCGCGCCCAGGGGCGGATAGTACTCCGCGCTGGAATCGGTCAGGTAATACGCCGCTTCGTCCGGGACGCCGGGCGGGAACAAAACCACTTCCGCGCCGTTCACATTATTTGGCTCAAGGATAAAAAGCGCGCTCCCCCCGGCCCCGGCGGTAAGCCGGTCGGCGGCTATCAGCACCGATTGAACGGCGCCCGTTTTGCGGACGTATAGATGAAAGCCGCCCCGGGGGTCCCGGAGAATCCAAAAATCGTCCTGGGTTAGGGCAAGAGCAGGCCGCTCCGTCTGGGCAAAACCGGAAAGCGCCGCAGCGAAAAGAACCGGAAGGAAGAATACTCTACGCATACCGATGACCGGCCCCCGTTACCGCGCAGTCTGATATAACGCCCCGCAAAAACCCGTGTCTTTGGCGGAGGCGCTTAATAACGCCGCTATCCAACAACTGTTGAAAGCGGAATTGGTCCGGGAACTTCGCCAGGCCGGCGCGGTTCCCGAATAACGCTCTTCCTTTTTATCTGATTCCGGGAAAAATGTCAAATATCCCTGCCCAAAAGCCTGCGGCTTTTGGGCTTGGGTATTGCCAAAGGCAAAACCCCGTATTTGCTCGCAGCCCTCCCTGGCCCCCCGGAGAAATCCGCACGGAGGCGGATTTCTCCGGTCTGAGTAACGCCCTGGGTTTTGCGGCTATGCCGCAAAACCCAAGCCGAAAAGCGGCATGGATGCCGCTTTTCGGCAGCTTGACACAGGCGGCTCTCCGTGCCATTATGCCCTCATGGATATTGCGGATTTGAAGGAAACCGCCGCGCTTGCGCGTCTCACGCTGAACGAAGCCGAACTAACGGCCGCCTTTCCCGCCTTTGAAGAGATGCTCGGCTTTTTCGCGGCGATGCAGGCCGCAGACGGCTTGGCCGTAAACGGTCAGGCCGCAAACGGCCAGGCTGCGGACGGCGGCGCGGAAGCCCGGACGTTTGAGACCATGGTCCCGCCGCGGCCCGCGGAGTTTTTCAGGCCCGATAATCCCCCTCATTCCTTATGCCGCGTCAATCCGGAAAACCTGCTCAATAATGCGGGTGAACGGGACGGCCGGTTTATCGTGGCGCCCAACGTTCTGTAGGGCGCGCGCAATCCGCATCGTTTCCCGCTCCTCAAGAGGTTTCCGTGTGGACTTTTCCCGCAACGGATCGTGAGGCCGGGGACGGTTACAAAAGGAGCGGCTATGGCCTTGTCTTTACCCGGTGATTTTCTTGCGTACGCCGGGGAATGGGAACGGAAAACCGGCGCGTTTATCGAATGGCGGCCAACCGGAGGCATCGCGTCCAGCGGGGGCGACGCCCCAACCGGAGGCGACGCGCCGGACGCGACGCGCCAACCGGACGTAGCGCCCCTACTGGAGGCGACGCGCCAACCGGACGCGACGCCCCTACTGGAGGCGACGCCCCTACTGGAGGCGACACTGCCGCCCGAAGCGCTGGCCCAGCTTGCGGGGCGGCCTTTCGCCGTCAAGGACAATATCGCCGTGGAGGGTTTCGGCCTTACCTGCGCGTCCAAACTCCTTGAACAGTTCCGCTCCCCCTACACGGCAACGGCGGTGGAGCGGCTCCTCGCCGCCGGGGGCTGGGTGGCCGGAAAAACCAACATGGATGAATTCGGCATGGGTTCTTCCACAGACCTCTCGGCCCTGAAACAGACCAACAACCCCTGGGACACATCCCGTGTCGCGGGCGGCTCGTCCGGCGGGTCCGCCGTTGCGGTGGCGTCCGGCGTCGTTCCCTATGCGCTTGGCTCGGACACGGGCGGGTCGGTGCGCTGTCCCGCCTCGTTTTGCGGCGTGGTGGGACTCAAGCCCACCTACGGGTCCGTTTCCCGCTACGGCCTGGTGGCCTATGCCTCAAGCCTTGAGGGTATCGGCGTCCTTTCCGATACGGTTGCACGGTGCCGCGCGGTATTTGCCGCCATGCGGGGCCGCGACAGCCGGGATCAGACCAGCCGCGGCGCCCCCGCTTCCGCGCCGTCCCTGTACGGCGGCGAACAAGGCGCGCCGAAAAAAATAGGCGTCCTTTCCGCGGAAACCATTGCCCAGGCGGTCGCGCGGCGCGGCGGCGCGGGAGGGGAAGACGCCCTCGCCTTTGCCGCCCGGTCCGCCCGGCTTGAAAAAGAAGTGGCCGAAGCGTTTGAAGAGGCCAAAGCGCGTCTTGAACGGCTGGGGCATACGCTGGTTGACGTGGAAATCCCGTCGCTCGCCTACGGCGTACCGGCCTATTACACTATCGCCGCCGCCGAAGCAAGCGCGAATCTTGCGCGCTTTGACAGCATCCGTTACGGGAAGCGCCCCGTCTGGGCGGAAAATCACGATGATCTGATGGAGCGCGCACGGGAGGCGGGCTTCGGGCCGGAAGTAAAACTCAGAATACTCCTGGGCACCTTTGTCCTCCGTTCCGGCTTTCAGGACCGCTACTACCTTCGCGCGCAGCGGATACGCGCACAGATACGGCGGGATTTTGAAGCATGCATCGGGACGGCGGCCCCGGACGCGGCGGGAGAAGCGGCGGACGCCGGCTGCGACGCCATCCTCATGCCGGTATTTCCCACGCGGGCCTTTGCCCACGGCGCGGACGGGCTTTCGCCCTTTGCCCAGAAAGCGGCGGACCTCTACACCTGCTGCGCCAATCTCGCGGGACTTCCCGCACTGGCGTTCCCGGTGGGAACCTCAGGCGGCCTCCCCGTGGGGGTGCAGCTCCTGGGACGGGAATTTTCCGAAGGGGTCCTCCTCGACATCGCCGAAGCATGGGAGGCGCGTTACCCCTTCCCCCATCCGCCGGGGTACCGCTCCTTCTGGAATGGGGCCGGTTAATACCTTCCGCCCATTAATGGAAAACGCACGGAGAAACAGCATGGGAAACTATCAATCTTTTATCGGCCTTGAAGTTCATATTCACCTGCTCACCAAAACGAAAGTGTTTTGCGGCTGCCCGTCCTCCTTTGGCGGCGAACCCAACACCCATGTATGCCCCGTCTGCATGGGCTATCCGGGCGTGCTTCCCTCCCTCAACCGCGAGGCGATGCGCCTTGGCTGCATGGTCGCGCGGGCGCTTGACTGTACCATTCCCGAAGCAACCTGGTTTGAGCGAAAACAGTATTTCTACCCCGACATGACGAAGAATTACCAGATTTCGCAGTTTGCCTCTCCCCTGGGACAGCAGGGCCGCCTGGATGTTGAAGGCCGAAGCGGAGAACGGATGATCAAAAAACGGGTGCGGATAAAAGAGTGTCATCTTGAAGAAGACGCGGGAAAAATGATACACACCGGAACTGTCTCGCTCCTCGATTACAACCGCGCGGGAATGGCGCTGCTTGAAATTGTTACCGAACCGGACATGGAAACCGGCGAAGAAGCGGAACTGTTCATTCGCCAGCTTCGCCGCCTGGTCCGCTACCTTGGCGCATCGGACGGCAGCATGGAAGAAGGTTCCCTCCGGGCGGACGCCAATGTTTCCATCAATACGCCCGGCGCGGGGCTCGGCAAGAAAGTGGAAATCAAAAACCTTAACTCTTCCCGCTTTGTCAGGCTCGGCCTCAATTACGAAATCGCGCGGCAGGGAGAACTGCTCGACGCGGGGAAAACGGTAACGCAGGAAACCCGGCTCTGGAACGAAAACCGCGACCAAACGGAACCCATGCGCCAAAAGGAAAACGCACAGGATTACCGCTACTTTCCTGAACCGGACCTGCCGGTTTTTGTTCCGGACGCGGCGTTCCGTAACCGGGTGGAAGCGTCGCTCGTGGAACTCCCCCTGGTCCGGATAGCCCGCTTTCAGGAAACGTACGGCCTTGCGGCGGAACACGCGGAAATTCTCTGCGAGGAAAAAGGCGAGGCCGATTATTTTGAGGCCGCTGTCGCGGAAGCCGTGCGGCTCGGCGCGGCGCGGGAAGACGCGGCGCCGCGCACCGCAAAACTGCTGCTTTCCGAAATACGGCGCCTTATGGCAAAGGGCGCGTACGCCGCGCTTACTGCCGAAGCCCCCCCGGACCGCTTCCCCGTTACGCCCGGACGGCTCGCGGTCATCGTCTCCCTTGCCGCGCGGGGAAAACTTACCGGCAAAAACGCGAAACAGTGCCTTGAAGCAATAATCGCCGAAAACCGGGAGCCTTTGGACATCATCGCGGAGCGCGGCTGGGAACAGATCACGGACCTTGAAACGATAGGAAAAGCGGCGCGGGCCGTCTATGCGGCGGAGACGGACGCATTCCGCGCCGTCCGGGAAGCCGGAGCGGAAGGGCAAAGCGGCGAAAAGCGGCGGCGCACCCTCACGGCATTCCTCACCGGAAAAGTGCTCGCGGCAACCGGAGGCCGCGCGGACCCGGAAATCGCCGCCCGGAAGATCGAAGAACTTATCGCCGGCGTGTAAAAACGGTTCTCCGGGTTTATCCCGCGGGCAATGCCCGTGACGCAATAACAGAAAAACAGCGATACTGCGCGAACCGGATTTCCGGCGGACAGAGCGGAAGCGCCGGGGGGAACGGCCACCGGTGCGGAGATTTTTGCGCGTTTTATGGCCGGTTTTGCGCCGGCGGATCGCAAAAGATACAATGGACTTGTCCGCTGACCCGGTTGGTTCCCGGACACGCATTTTTAAGCGGTTCATCTCTAAAAACTGAAGTTTTTAGAGATGCCCTCTAATAAAAAACTTTCTGAAGACCTCTCCAGAATTGTTAATCCGGCGGGCGGCACGGATGTTTCCAGGCGCTATGCGGCCTAAACGCCCGGCCATAGACACAAACCGCGGATTGGCGGATAATACCCCATCATACAAACAGGCATGGACGCGCATTCCGGCGGAGAAGATACCGGCCCGGAACAGGCATACCGCGGGCCGGTACATGGCCTCCGCAAAACGCGCGGCATACACAACCCCGTCCCGCTGCGCCGCAGATACGGGGGTACCGCGGGCGGCACGGACAGCATCCGCGCTTTTTTGGAGGGAACATGCGCGTATTGGCAAAAGACATTATTACCGCCGCCAAAGAAGGCGCGGCGGAAGCCGAAGTATCGGGCTGGGTACACCGCGTCCGGGAGCTTGGCGGCATCGTATTCGTCATTATTCGGGACCGGTCGGGAATGGTCCAGCTCGTGCTGGAAGAAAAGCCCGATTTTTCCCTGGAAAGCGTCATCACCGCACGGGGAAAACCCACCCTCAACGAAAAAGCGCCCGGCGGGGCGGAACTTCGCGCCGCGTCCTTCACCGTGCTTTCCCGCGCCGCGCCGGATCTGCCGTATCAGGTAAACAGCGATATTTCCAAAACCGGCCTTGAGGCGATCCTTGACAACCGCGTACTGTCCCTGCGGAATCCGAAAATCCGTTCTATTTTCCGGGTGCAGTCAACCATTGCCGAAGCGTTCGCGGCGTACCTGCGCGGACAGGATTTTACCGAAATAAAAACCAGCAAACTTACCGCGGGCAGTACCGAGGGCGGCACCAATTTATTCGCCGTTGATTATTTCGATCGCCGCCTCTACCTCGCCCAGTCGCCGCAGCTTTACAAGGAAGCCATGGCCGCGTCCGGGCTTGAACGGGTGTTTGAAATCGCGCCGGTATACCGGGCGGAAAAGCACGATACACCCCGGCACCTTAACGAGTACGTTTCCCTCGATCTTGAGATGGCGTTTATTGAGTCGGAACAGGATCTGATCGAAATTGAAAAAGGTCTGCTCGCGCATATTTTTGACGCCGTGGCCCGGAAAAACGGCGCGGATCTTGCGGCCTGGGGCGCGGATGTTCCCGCGCCGGAAAATGTGGCGCGGGCTCCCACTATCGGCTACGAAGAAGCGCTCAGAACGGCAAACGCCGACAACACCGCCGGGGGCCGCATCTTTGAGATCAATCCGGAAGCGGAACGGCTTCTTTCCGGATGGGCGGAGCGGGAATACGGGATAGCATTACTGTTTGTCAATGAATTTCCCCGCCGCCAGCGGCCGTTCTATACCTGTCCCCTGGAAGATACGGCGGGGAAAACAGGGCTTACCATGAGTTTTGACGCAATTTTCCGGGGCATCGAAATAACGTCCGGGAGCCGCCGCCTGCACGATTACGACGCGGCCCGCGCCGCCCTGCCCAAATTCGGCATCAGGGAGGAAAGCATGACCGCCTACCTTCAACTGCTGAAATACGGCTGCCCGCCCCACGGCGGTTTTGCCATTGGCCTGGAGCGCCTTACCCAGAAAATTCTGGGCCTCGCCAACGTCAAAGAGGCGAGCCTGTTTCCCCGGGACCGTAGGCGCGTGGAACCATAGAGCAAGCGCGGCGTCATATCAAGATACGTCGTATCAGGATACGTCGTATCAGGATACGTCGTATTTAACCGTGATCTGCCCCAGAATCGCCGTGCCCGTAATGACCAGTTTTTTCCAGGGCGGCGGTTCGGCGGCGGCTTTTTTCCGTTTTTTGTGCTTGATGCCTACATCGCCCAGAATGGGAAGCACATTGTTGATCACCGCAACGCTGTCCGGCACATGAATGACCACTTCGCCCAGAAGCGCGTTCGCGTTGATCACGGTTTCATCGTGGATCAAATCACTGTCGTTTACATAAACCTGACAGTCCCCCAGTATGGCAAGAAAATCCCCGCCTGACGCGGCAAGGCCGTTTATCTTCCGGGAGGCGAGAATGGCAAAACCGGAAACGCCGGAGCGGGAAAACGCGGCGCGGGAGGCGCCGGGACCCTCTGAAGAAAACGCCCCGTCTCCGGCGGCGCCGTTCAGCCGGATCAGGTTTCCCAGCAGGGCTATTTCGCGGGAGGTTTCGATTTTGTGGGTGTACTCAACGAGCCGTTCGTATTCTTCCAGGGAAAAGCGGTTTTCCGCGTACTGTTCCGAGAGGCCGGCAATGAGGGCGGTTTTCCGTTCTTCCAGCACATGAGGGGGGAGCGGCATAATGGGCAAGTATACCCTAATGCGGCATATTCCGCAAGGGCGCGGCGCTCTTTCTGATGTAGAGGGGAACGGAGGTCAGCTCATGGCCGTCAATATAAAGCACAAAATTGATAACGCCGGCATTTCTGAACTGGAGATTCGATATGGTAAACACCAGATGCTGCACCGCGGTAGCGTTCCCGGCCTCTTTGACCGCGATATTGCCGCCGACGGCGTCCATGTCAAGTTCCCCGTCAAGATCGCGGGTTTCAATACGAAAACTGTGCGTCGTAAATTCCCAGAGGTCAAAGCGGAGCCGTATGACCACGGAAAGCTGGGGATGTACGCAGGGAAAACTGGGCGCAATAATTGTGTCAAATGTGCCGACAATGGTAAGTTTGCCCGCATTTTCCTGGGCAAAATCACAAAAGGTAAAAATTTCCGTTTTCACGCCTGTTCCGCTTCCCCTGCCGTCCCGGCCCGCGCGGACCGGCCCGCGCCGTTTTTACAAAAACTGATAACCTGATTCCTGCCGCCCCGCTTTGCCTGATAAAGCGCCTGGTCCGCCTCGTCTACCAGCCGGTGAATAATGCCCGCCGCGTCAATGGAGGCGTCCGGCTCCCCGCCGGACGGCGTACATTCATCGGGCGTTATCATGGTTACGCCGAAACTCGCCGTAAGGAAAACCGGACCGGATTCCAGTTTCAGGGGAGAAGCGGCAAGGTGTTTCCGCACGCGCTCGGAGATGGCGTGCCCCATTCTGATGTCCGCGCCGTGAAAAAAGAAAACAAATTCCTCTCCGCCGTAGCGGCCCAGAAAATCCATTTTCCGCAGCCCCGACGACATAACCTGCGCCGTGTGCCGCAGGGCTTCATCTCCGGCAAGGTGCCCGTACTGGTCGTTGAACCGTTTGAAATGATCGATGTCCATCATGGCGAGCGCGCAGTTGACGCGCTGCGCAATGGCGGCGCGGAGTTCAAACGCCGCCCGCTCCATAAAGGAACGGCGGTTCAGAATTCCTGTCAGGGCGTCGTGATTGGCAAGATACCGGAAGCGGGATTCGCTTTGCTGCAGCGCCTCGACCGCGAAATTCCGCTCTTCAAGATCGTTATAGAGCTTGGCAGCGGCAAGGCGCAAATTTTCTTCCTTGTGGCGAAGTTCCCTGAACGCCGCCTCAAGCTGACGCACCATGCCGTTGAACGCGACAGAAAATTCTCCCATGGCGTACCCCTGCGGCGCAAGGTCCCCCTCCCCTACCCTGCGGAGGCACGCGATAACGCCGCGTAAATTACCTTTAAGCGATTCAAGGGAAGCGGACACCACGCCCTCCGCCGCGGTTTCTCCGGTCAAATCCCAGGCAGCAAGCGCGTGGAGCGTTTTCCGTATTTCAACAAGTTCCGCGTGCACCGCCGGGAACAGGGGAATCTCCGCCAAACCGGCGGCGCCTGTGGGGAGTCTTTTCCGGTGAAGGAGCGCGTGTATATGCTTCAGTACCCGCTCCGCTTCATTCATACCGCCGCCATTTCCGGAAGATGTCCGCCGCAGAGAAACGGATCGTTTTGCCATAATGGAGAGTATAGTGTTTTTTACAGAAAATTCAATGCGCGGATTCTCCGGCAGGGCAGGGAGACGCCGGCCATATCGATCCCGTCAAAATGACCGGCCCCCGGCCCAAAACCCGGCATAGCCGGGTTTTGGGCAGATCAGGAAGCGGCCTCGATGCCGCCATCCTCGGCGCCGCCGCCCTCGGGGGCGCCGCCCTCGGGGGCGCCGCCTTCCGGGACGTCCCCGGCGCGGTCCACCAGGGCGGCAACATTATCCGTACCCCGGAACCGGAGCACGTTCACCATAAAAATGTTGAGTTTGTTCACGATGTTCGGCGGGAGCAGATTGCCGTCCACTTCCACCGAAAGAACCGGATAATTCCGCTCCCGCGCCCAGGGCGTGTAGAGCCCTTCGATCACCCGCCCGATAAGGCAGGCAAAGGGGCTGATATTTACAATGCCCGAATACCCGTGCCCCATCGCCGTGGCGGCAACGCCGCTTGACACGGCAATTTCCGAATTGAGCTCCAGGTTCACAAAATGCTTCCGGGCATTCTCCATAATCTCGTGCATATCGTGGGGCGTTTCAGGGATAAGGCCCGTCGCGCCGAGGATAGACAGCGTTTTCTTTTCTATCGAATGTTTCCACCATTCTTCAACGGCGAGTTTTTTAAGATCCCGCCAGGGTTTGGAAAAGAGCCGCCGCCCCTTTCTCCTGAGGCCGAGCAATTTTTTATACGAGTACTCCCGCACAAAATCAAGGTAGTGAATCCATTCCGAAATGCCCGCCACCTTGACGGCGATGCCGCGCTCGCTCAGAAGATCCGTCAGCTCCCCGACCGCAAAATCGTCGCGGCGTACATAGATTTCCCCCACAACAAGAACCCGGGGGCAGTCCGCGAGGCGGCGCTTCAGGGGGATTTTTTTTACATCGGAAGCGACACGGCGCAGTTCCTTCCAGATGCTTTTTGGCTGAAACTCCACGGCGCGCATGACCTGCCGCCACGACGCGGCAAAATCCTTTTCCGCCTTTTCGGGATTAAGCGCCGCCGCCTTCAGGGCCGTCTGAATGTCCTTGAGGTAGTCCGCGAGCACAAGGCCCTTCCACATTTCTTTTGCGAAATTCGGCCCGAGTTCGGAGTAGGAATTGTCCGCCGACAGAATAAATACGACCACATTTTCCAGGCGAAGATCCCGGAACAGGTTTTCGTAATACACAAAATACTGTCCCGTGCGGCAGGGGCCGGTAGTAATCGGCACAAAAAGCAGGTACAGTTCGTCCTTGCGATAATTCCCCCCGGCAAAATACTGGAGCGCGCTTCCCAGC
Source organism: Spirochaetaceae bacterium (assembly GCA_031280705.1). Lineage (GTDB taxonomy): Bacteria > Spirochaetota > Spirochaetia > Treponematales > Breznakiellaceae > JAISQV01. The sequence continues at coordinate 7,518 of JAITGJ010000166.1, read as the reverse complement.
ACCAGGTGGCTCGGTACGCATTCCTTGCCGGAGGCGTGGGCGCGGGCGATCTGTACGGTTTTCGCCGTTGCCACGGGCAGGGCTTCCGCGTTGATGCCCAGGCCCCGTATCGCGGCGGCGAGGTATTCCGTGGAAATGGCCCCCATATTGGAAAGCAGTATTTTTACCCGCTTGTTGCCCCGGACCCGCACCGTCTCTCCGGTAATGCCGTTCTCCACGCGGAAATCGTCCCCGGTGGACGCCTTCGACGTATCGCACACAAAATGCCAGCCATTGGAGTAGCGTTCCTGTTTTATCTCGTCTTTTTTGGCACGGTAGCCGTCGATAATGTCAAGGAACGCTTCCACCCGCGTGTCCACGCCCGCGTCGGCGGAATGGGAATCCAGTTCCAGAACCAGGAACGGTTTCTGCCCCATGATCCATTTGATGTAATGGAGAATAAACGAATCGGGGGCGCAGGAAAAATTCGTGATGTAGGTAACATAAACATTGTCCTCGTTTTTGAGAAGCGCGGCTGATTTTACGTCCTGCTGGCCGTAGTACCAGTACATATTCGGGAAAATACCCTCGTCCTCAAACGGCAAAATGTCGAAGGGCACCACGGAGTACCCCCGGGTAGAAAATTTGCGGGGAATGCCCATGTTCGCCTCCGGGGTAAAGGCGTTGTAGGGCCGGCCCAGCAGGGCGATTACCGGACGGTCCGCCTTCCGGGCATCTTCCAGCGCCTCCCTGCCAAGACTGCGCGCGGCGGCGAAAAATTCTTCCTGCTTTTTGAGGGCCGTTTCAAACGCCGCCCGTATTTCTTCCCCGTCAATGCCAAGCCGTTTTCCCGCTTCGACAAACAGTTCCAGGGCCTTTCCCTCGCCAAACTTAAAACTCACCACCATCGGGATGAATTTGTTTTTGTCCACATCGGGAAACGCTTTTTCAATATAATAAGGAAGGCTCTGCGTAATGGGACAAAAATTGGCGTGTACCTCGCCCTCGTAACTGGGCATATCCCGGAAATGGGGCAAAAACACATAATCCGCCCCCTTGTCAAGGCAGTCCTGCACCGCCCCGTGGGCGATTTCCGCGGGAAAACAGTAGGTTGATTCCGCGCGGGCCACGCCCCCGTGGGCCACTTCCTCAGAAAGAAATGTTTTTATGCCGAGTTCGTGGAAGAACCAACTGTAAAGCGGGTACAGGGTATGGACAGAAAAACAGCGGGGAATACCCACCGTATAGGCGCGGCGGTAGTGTTCCTCCGTGGGGGCGGCATACGCCGTAAACAGCAATTGCTGCCGCTTTTCCACATAGTCGAACACCGGCACATCTTCGACGCGCTTTCGCATATTGGTGTATTTGTTGCAGCGGCCCCCGAACATATATTTTGAACCGGAGACATTAAGCACCTGAATGGGACAGTTGTTCTCGCAGCTCTTGCAGGTAAATACCCGCTCGTAGCCGATCTCCCGCTCAAGGAGGCTGTCAATAACTACGCCGGCCGTATCAAGAAGCCCGTCCCGGTTTTTCCGCTTTGCGAGGAGCGCCACGCCAAAACAACCCATAAGTTCAGGCGCGGGCGGTACCAGAATTTCCTTCTCAAGCTGCATGGCAAAGGCCAGGGGGACCGCGGGATTTTTTGCCACGCCGCCCTGGAGAAAAATCTTGCTGCCGATGGTACGGTTTCCTACCACCCGGTTGAGATAATTGGCCACGATGGAGCAGGCGATCCCCGCGGTAATATTTTCCCGGCTCGCGCCCTGCTGGACCGCCTTGCGAATATCGGAATTGATAAAGGCCGAACAGTGTTCCCCGAATTTGCAGGGCGCGTCGGCTTTAAGCGCGATGGGGCCGATATCCTTCGCGCTGTGAATGGAAAGATCCCCCGATGCCGATTCCTCCAGAAATGAGCCGGTTCCGGCGGAACAGGCTTCGTTCATGGCGTAGTCGATGGGCACCCCGTTTTTAAGGAGCACATACTTCGCGTCCTGCCCGCCGATCTCGAAAATGGTCTCCACGCCGGGATCAAAATACGTGGTTCCCACCGAATGGGCGATGATCTCGTTGTACACGCCCGGCGTTTCCAGAAAGACGCCCAGAATCTCCCGGCTCGATCCGGTCGTGGCAACCAGCCGGATATCAACTTCCTTCCCGCCCGTATCGGCAACAATCTTTTCCTGGATGATCCGCAGGCACTCCTTGAGGGCCTTGACCGGATCGCCGTGGGTACGCCCGTAGTGGCTCGCCACAATTTCATCGGTTTCCATATCCACAAGGCACGCCTTGGTGGTGGTGGAGCCGCCGTCAACGCCGAGAATGTACTTCCGCCCCGGCGCGGCCCGCCCCTCCTTCGCGTCAAAAAACCGTACCTTGCCGTGCCAGCCGGCAAGTGCCCCGAGGCTGCCAAAACGCACCGCATTGTGCCGGAGGAGTTTTTCCGGCGCGGGAAGCGGGCTTCCCGATTCCTTTGCCAGCACCGCCGCGCCCAGGGCTTCGAATACCGGCGCTTCGTCCGGAATGATAAATTCGATCTCCGGCGCTTTTTGCCGGATAAAGCGGATAATGTGCCGGTTCAGCGTGATGCCGCCCAGAAGTACCACCCGTCCGGACGTAACTTTCGCGCGTTTCAAAAAGTCGATAACCTTGACCGCCATCACGTCCGAGAGGGAAAGCACGATATCGTCCTTGGTCGCTTCGCGCTTGTTGAGCCGGTGGGTACAATCACTTTTCATAAAAACCGAACAGCGCGTGGAAAGGGAGTACACCTTCGCCGTGTCGGGGACCCGGTCGATGTCGTCCAGGGTCATGTCCATGCGGGCAAGCTGCTGTTTGAGGAATTCCCCGGTACCGGACGCGCATTTGTTCCCGGAAAAGTTGTTGATGATCTTCCCGGACCGGTCCAGGGAGTACACCACAAGGTCCTCCCCGCCCATACTGACCACCGCGTCCGCCGTTATGCCGAGCGAACGCAGGGCCGCCTCCGTGCAGAGGGGCTCCAGCGTCCCTGTAACGTCGAACATAAAACGGCCCTCGTTACCCGTGGCCAGCGCGGGAATTCCCGCGCTGATATGCCCGGTATCGAGCAGTTTTCGCACCGCCTGGGCGAAATCCCCCTCGTGAGGGGTAAAGGCGCTCCACTTGACCGCGCCGTCCTCCAGGAGCACCGCCTTAAGGCTGGTGGACCCAATATTGATACCCAAAGATTGCATTAATACCTCGCTAAAAAACCCTGCTACGGGGGGATTGCGTTGGCAAAGGCCGTTATGATGCCCTGACATCCCGAACGCAGGCAAATGTGAATTACGGCCCAACCGGGAACCCCCGGCGCCAATGGGAGTATCATAACAAGGGGGAAAATTTCATACAAGCCGTAAAAGACGGCCCGGCGCTCTATCGCCGCCCTGGTACGGAGCCGCGCGTCCGCGCCGCGCCCGTTTTGCCCGAACGGGCCGCCCCGTACTACCCCACCCCGTAAAATCCGCAGGGAGGCGGATTTTACGGGGACAGAGCAATGTCCTGGGTTTTGCCGCGGAGCCGCAAAACCCAAGCCCAATATCCGCATGGATGCGGATATTGGGCAGGGCTTTTTAAGAAGCGGTAATTTTGCTACTATATGTAGTATGGCATTCGGCTTTATCAGGGATATTTTCGACAAAGTCGCGGTCCTCGCGGAAACGGTTCGCGGGGGGATTACCGGTTTCGCATCCCTGATACGGGAACGCCTCCCCGCGCACGGGGAAAAAACGGGCGGCTTCTTCGCGGGCGGGGCAAAACCGCGTGTTGTCTTCGCCCTGGGGGCGCTCGCCGTGGGCGCGCTCACGGCGGCCGGTATCTGTATCGCCGCGGCCCTCGCGCGGGGCCGCGCCCCCATAACCACGGCCAAGGAACCGCCGGGGGAACATCCCGGCACGGTCATCCCGGCGGAAGAAATTTTTTTGCCCCCGGAGCCTGATTTTTTGCCGCAGCGGCTCCTTGAACGGGAACGCCGGACGGCGTGGACGCAAGAAGACGCCGAACCGTTCTGGACCGACCCTTTGACCGAAGGGCGGGAACCCTATGAAGCCCTCGTCCGGCGCGCCGTTGACGGCATTATGGAGCGGATCCCGTGAGGCGCACGGCGCTGGTTTTTTCCGTTTTCATCGCGGGGACGCTTCTTTCCTGCAAAAGCGCGCCGGAAACGGTAACCACGGAAATGACGGGAACGGCGTCTGTTCCGTTGTTTCCGGAAGAAACCGCCGTTTCCGAGCCTCCGCCTTCCGGCCCGCCGCCCATGGAGGAAATCTTCACGTATCCCGAAGCGGAAATGGAACTTGCCGAAGCGGAGCTTCCCCAAACGCCGCCGCCTGAAACGGAACCCCTCCTCGCCTCTCCCGAGCCATCCTTACCCATTCCGCCGCAGGTTTCGCCCGCCGCGGAGGTATCACAAGCGCCGCCTGATCCGCGGGTTTCCGGAACTTTGTCCGCTCCGGAAGCATCGCCTGATTCGCAGACCTTGCCCGATACGGAGCCGCCCGCGGAAAATCCGGTCCCGGCGGCGCCCAATGTGGCATTGCCGGATGCGGCATCGCCCCATAGGGCAGCGCCGGCGATAACGCCCGATCCGCCGGCATTCCTCCGGCCCGCCGAGCAGGTCTCATCCGGTTCAGGGGCGCCGCCCGTTCCATCCGCCCCGTCCGGCGCGGCGGCTTCACGCGGCGCGGAGATTTCCGGCGCGGCGCGGACGGATGCCCGCCCGGAAAACACCGAACGGATAACCGAAACGGAAAGCCCGGCCGTGCGGCGGGAAGCGGCGGGCGCGGGTGAAGCCCCCGCCGCCGCGAGCCGCCCCCGGGACGAAATTACCCGGTCAAGGACGGTACGGGCCGCCCCCGGCCAAACCGTGGAAATACCGTTCCGGGGAAACGGCTGGGTGTATCACGGGGAACGGAACGACCGGCCCGGCGTCTCGTTTCTTGCCCGGCGGGACGACAGCGAAGGGAGGATATTCAGTTTTAGGCCCGGTGAAGCGGGGGAATTTGAGCTGACATTTTCCCGGCAGGATTTTATCCGCGATTTTATCCAAAATGATGAGGTGCGTCTGGTGGTGGAAAATCTCCCCACGGGAAGCGGCGAAACGGTAACCGCGCCCCGGTGGCCGCCTGCCGCCGGAGAAACCGCCGCCGCGCCAACCGGACGCGACGCGCCAGCCGGACGCGACGCGCCGCCCCCGTCAAATGACCCCGGAAGCGCCGCACCCGCGCCGGTGATTGACACACCGCCGCCCGTAACAGCGCAGCCTGAGTTGGGAAGCGATGAATTACTCAGCCGGGCGCGGGAAGAAGTACGGGAGGGACGCCCGGCGGAAGCCGTGGCCCTGCTGGACCGCTTCCGGGAACGGTATCCGCTGGGCAGCGATGAAGCGTGGTGGCTGTACGGGCAGGCGCTTGAAGCGCCGGGTCCCGGACGGGATATGCGGTCCGCGTTGGCCTATTACCGGCGGCTTATGGAGGAATATCCCCAAAGTCAACGTGTTGACGCGGCCCGGCGGCGTATCGCCTATATCGAGCGGTTTTATATCAATATCCCGTAATACGGGGAAACCAAAAGGAGAGCGCATGAAAATCAGTTCACATATTCTGTTCCGCAAACTCAGGGACAAATTTATTTTTTCCATGTATGGTTCCGAAGGAAGCGATCTGGTTCTGGAGCGCCCCCTGTTTCTCCGGCACGGCGCAGACCTCAAGGACGATCAGATTTATCTTGCCGATGAATCAATGATCCAAACCCTGCCCGAAACAAAAGCCTGTTCCGTGCTCCTGTATGTCGGCGGCAGGGCGGAAGAACTTCTGGAATTTTTTGACGCGGTTTTTGTGTTTCGCGGCCTCGGCCTTTTCGATCTGTACGATGCGGTGCAGGGAATCTACTCGGAGTACGAAGAATGGGATTCCCGGCTCCGGCGGATGCTCAACATCGGCGGCAATGTGCAGGAAATGATCAATGCCAGCGCCGCCATTTTCAACAATCCCCTGTTTCTTTACGACAGGAATTACTCTATTCTTGCCCTTTCCGATATTTATACAAGCGATCCAACCATGGTGCCGCTTATGGATAAAAGCTACCTCGCGGAATTTGTGAACGCACCGGACGGCAGCGAAGCATATTCCAAGCGCAGGGCGGTCTTTGCCCTCTGCGCCACCGGCGTACGCAGTATTTATATCAATATTGCCGGGCAGAACAAATTCCAGTACCGCCTCATGGCGCTGGAAATTTCCCGTAAATTCAACGCGAGCGACGCATCCCTCATGGAACACCTCGCAAACATCATTCAGCTCGCCATCGCCGGAGGCCTTTCCGCGGAGGCAGACAGCAAGACGGCGCTGTCCTTCATTATAAAAAATTCCATAACGGGGGAATATTCCGACACCTATTATATCGAAAAACGCCTGAACGAATACGACTGGAAAAAAGAACACCATTATTTCTGCGTAAAAATTTCCGATACCAGGGAGCGCCGGGGCAGGAATATACAATCGGTGTGTACCAAAATCAAGGAACTGCTTCCCGGCGCCTGCGCCTTTGAATACGACAACGGCGCGGCGGTCGTGGTGAATCTGGAACATGCCGGAATTGAGCAGGAAACGCTGCTTGCGTCTTTTGGGCCCCTGGGGAGTTTTTTGCAGGAATGGAACCTTACGGCGGGCATTTCCGGCGGGTTTTCGGGATTTATGGAACTTGCGCAATATTTTCGCCAGGCGGAACTGGCCCTGAGCCTTGGCGGGCGGAACAAAACCGAAGAAAGACTGTTCCATTTCAGGGACGTAAAAGAGCTTCTGCTCCTTGACAGTTGTACCCGCGAACTTCCCGCGCCCATGGTCTGCGCCCCCGAAGTGATCACCCTGCGAAACTACGACATCAAGCATAACACCGATTACTACAAGACCCTGTACTATTTTCTCAAAAGCAATCTCCGGCCCGTACAGACCATCAAGGAGCTGAACATTCACCGAAGCACCCTGAATTACCGGCTTGAACGGATAGAAGCCATTACCGGCCTTGACGCGACAAACTGCCGGAACCAGTGGTATCTTTTACTGTCGTTCAAACTGCTCGAATACGCCGATAAGGTTATTTAGTGTCTGTTCATAAAACCGGTTACTCTATGAACAGACCTTGCATTTTCGCAGCCTTTAGACTGTGAAAATGCATTTTTCAAGGAAGTCTGACTATCATGTTGTCCACCTTATAGACAGACATTAATTTAGCCTCTAGAGGCCCTGCGCTGGTGGTGAGCAATGAGACATTCAATAAATTTTCAAATTTAGCTATTTTTTAGCGGAAGTTGTTTAACAACTGAAGTTATTAAACAACTCTATTGTATGCCCAATAACAAATACAAATAAATTCAAAACCAATTCCGCAAAACAGTTTTTTCGCCGCGGGCTTTCCTGCCGCCGCACGAATCATGCAGTGCGTTGTCATTCCGCCAGCATCTTTCCATAGAGCCGGTTTGTCGTTTCGATAATCCGCTCCACGGGAACACCTTCACGCTCCGCG
>JAITGJ010000161.1 GCA_031280705.1 Spirochaetaceae bacterium | reverse complement strand
GGGTTTAGTATCTTTTCTTTCGACATCGGCGCCAACCCGGTATACCGGCTCAGTGATGATAGTTACCAGACCGCAACCAGCTTTGGCCTTAACCTGAAGGTGGCGGATCCCCTGGTGGTGGGTTTTACTATCTTTGACAGCGGGTCAACTACCTTGCTTAACCTCAAATATGAGGTTTTGAACAAGGCCCGGGTGGTACTGTCGCTGGGAAATGCCTCAAGCGGCGGCGTTCTGCTTGGCTCGGGGTCTGGAACCGTTGGCGGTTTGGGTTTTGAATATGCCCCCTTTAGCCGGAGTATTTCAGGGCTTGCCACGGAGTTCAAGATGGGGGCGCAGTACCTCTTTCCGGCCAGCGCTATCGACCAGGGGAGTTTTCTGTTTATCCTTGGGTTCAGTGTAGGGATTTAAGTCTCCCCGTTTTGTTTCTCAGGGCCCGGGGAAATCCCGGGCCTGTTTTTTGCCGCTGTTCTGCCCTGAAACCCGGCCCGTTCGTCAAGCCAAAGGCAAAACCCCGCACTACCCCACCCTGTAGAATCCGCATGGATGCGGATTCTACAGGGCCGAGCAACGTACTGGGATTTGCGGCTCTGCCGCAAATCCCAAGCCCACTATCCGCATCCATGCGGATAGTGGGCAGCTTGCCCGGTCCTTCGCTTTCCGCTAGGATGGGGGAAGCCGTTTTCGCTGTACCGCCGTCCCGCGTTTTGCCGCGCGGGGGGCCGCTACTCCGGACGGCGGTGGAGGAGAAATCATGAGCGTATCGGTATTGCAAAAAGCCCGTTATCAGTATCAGCCAAAACTTCCGGGAAGCCTTGCCCGCGGCATCGGCGAAATTGCCGTATCGTTTGGCGCGGCTACCGAAGCCGCGTCGGACCGGGACGAACTGCGGGAAATTTTCAAACATACCTACGGAAAACCGCCGGCGGTATTCGCGCCGGGAACGGGGAATCTTGACACCCGGCCCCTGAAAGCGGCGGTAATACTGTCAGGCGGGCAGGCGCCGGGGGGACACAACGTGATCGCCGGACTGTATGACGGCCTCAAAAAAGGCTGCCGGGATTCGGCGCTGTACGGCATTCTGGGCGGGCCCGCGGGCCTTATCAAAAACCGGTCGAAAATTCTTGACGGCGAAACCATTGACCGCTACCGCAATACCGGCGGGTTTGACATTATCGGTTCCGGCCGGGACAAAATCGAAACGCCCGAACAGTTTGCCGCGTCTCTCGATACGGCAAAGCGGCTTGGCCTTGACGCCGTGGTGATCATCGGCGGCGATGATTCCAACACCAACGCCGCGCTGCTTGCGGAGTATTTTGAGGCGGAAAAGTCAGGCATTCAGGTGATCGGATGCCCCAAAACCATAGACGGAGATCTCAAAAATGAATATATCGAAACGTCGTTCGGGTTCGATACCGCCGCAAAAACCTACAGTGAATTGATAGGCAACATTGAACGGGACGCCGCGAGCGCGAGAAAATACTGGCACTTTATCAAACTGATGGGCAGGGCCGCAAGCCACATTGCCCTTGAATGCGCCCTCCAGACCCGGCCCAATGTGTGCCTCATTTCCGAAGAAGTGGAAGCCCGGGGTTTTTCGCTCCAGGAAATTGTGGAACAGATATGCTCTTCCATTGTGCGCCGCGCGGAACGGGGAGACAATTTCGGTGTGGTGCTGATCCCCGAAGGCGTCGTGGAATTTATTCCCGAAGTGTCCCTCCTCATCGACGAGCTTAACGATATCCTTGCCGGGGAAGGCGCGGCGTTTGCCCATCTGGACTTATTGGGCGATCAGCTTGCCTGGCTTGACGGCAAACTGACCGCTCCATCGGCGCTGGTCCTGCGCAGTCTGCCCCCCCCGATTGCCCGCGAATTTCTTATGGACCGCGACCCCCACGGCAATGTGCAGGTTTCCCGCATTGAAACAGAAAAACTGCTCATGGGCATGGTGGAGCGCCGCCTCGCACTGATGAAAAAAGAGGGAACCTACGGCGGCACATTCAGCGCGCTCGCGCACTTTTTCGGCTATGAGGGCCGCTGCGCCTTTCCGTCGAATTTTGACGCCGATTACTGTTACAGTCTGGGCTTCAACGCGTTCGCGCTTATTGCCGCGGGGCTTACGGGCTATATTTCAAGCGTGCGGAATCTTGTTTCCCCGGCATCGGAGTGGATCGCCGGCGGGGCGCCCCTCACCATGATGATGAATCTGGAACGCCGGCGGGGGCACACCAAGCCCGTTATCCGCAAGGCGCTTGTGGAACTTATGGGCGCGCCCTTCCGGGCGTTTGCCGAAGAGCGTGATGTCTGGGCGCTGGAAACGTCTTTTGCCTTTCCCGGAAGCATTCAGTATTTTGGCCCTGCCGAAGTCTCTGACGCGCCGTCAAAAACACTGCTCCTTGAACAGCGGGACCGCGCGGAAAAAACAGCGGTGCCGTCATGATAAAGCATGCGCTTTTGTTAGCGGCGCTTTTACTGTTCGCGCCGCGCGCGCTGTCCGCCCAGCCTTCCGGGGAATACACGCCCGGCGGCCGTGAACGGCTTGTCTCTCCGTGGGCCGCGCCCCAGGCGCACAATGCCGCCGGCGCGGGGACGCTTCCGCTGCGCCGGATTTCCCTGTACGCATCGGGCGTTGGTTTTTTTGAACATGCGGGAGAAACCGCTTCCGCCGGAACGGTGCTCACCTTTCCCTTCCACCTTTCGGCGGTGGATGACGCCCTTAAATCGCTCACGGTAATACTGCCCCCCTCCGCGCGGGCGGGATCGCCGCCGCTGTCGGTAAGCTATCCCGTTCTGGACGTTTCTCTCCGCGTTCCGGGTCTTGAAACGGAAGGCCGCGCGGGAATAGCGGAAATTCTGCGCGGGCTTCGGGGCGAAGAAATTGAAATAGGCGCGCCTGTCTCCGTGCAGGGGCGGCTGCTCGCGGTAGAAACGCGCGGCGCGCCGGTGTCTTCCGCCGCCGGAGAAGAAGTTTTTATTTCTGTTTTTGGCGGAGAAGGCATCCGGGTTATCAATCTCAGGGATATTGCCGCCCTGCGCTTCCGTTCACCCACGGCAAACGCCGCGCTTGCCGCGGCCATGGATCGCATGATAATGGAACGCACTGACGACAGCCGCGATCTTGCCGTTGCCATACCCGGAAATCTTTCCGGTCCCGTGCGTATTGGGTACGTGATCCCCGTCCCGGTGTGGAAAGTTTCCTACCGTCTCGATCTTTCCGGCTCAAATCCGTTCCTCCAGGGCTGGGCCATTGTGGACAACGACAGTGATACTGCCTGGGAAGGGGTGGAACTTACGCTGGTGTCCGGGCGGCCCGTATCCTTTGTGCAGAATCTCTACCCGCCGTATCACGTATTCCGTCCCACGCTTCCCCTGGCCATCGCCGGAACCGCGCAGGCAAAAACCTGGGAGGGCGGCCTCGCCTCCGGCAGCGCGGCGGACGCCGGCGGACCGGCACACGCGGATAATATGCTGGGCGCGCGCGCCCGCTCTTCCGTGATGATGGAAGACGCCGCGCCGTATGCGCCCGTACCCGCCCCGGAAAGCGCCGTGCGCTGGACCGGCGCGGGGTTTACCCCGGCGGCAGAGGGAGCGGGCCTTGCCGGTCAGTTTCAGTTTACGTTGAACGGCGCGGTAACCATCGCCGCGGGGCAGAGCAGTATGATTCCCCTGGTGGAGGGGAGCGTTGAAGCGCGGAAAATCTTGATTTTTTCCGGGGCCCGCGCCCAGGGAGGGACGGCCATGCATCCCGCCATCGGCGCGGAAATTGTCAACAAAACCGGGATGAAACTTCCCGCCGGCCCCATCACGATTTACGACGGCGGTTCCTATGCCGGGGACGCCCTGATCGAATTCTTCCCGGAAAACGAAAAACGCCTCATTTCCTGGGGTGATGATCTGAGTGTCGCGGGGAGCCGCGCCGGTTCACAGAGCCACGTGATAAGCGCGGTAACGGTGTCGCGGGGCGTGATGACCATTTCCCGGCGGCGCATTTACGAAACGGTTTATACCTTCCGCAGCAGTTCCGCCGAAACAAAGCGGCTGATTATTGAACACCCGGCAACGCCCGGCGCGTCCCTCCTCGAACCGGAGGACGGTGAGCGCACCGCCTCATCGTACCGGTTTTCCGGAACGCTTCCGGCGGGCGGAACCGCTGTTTTCACGGTGCGCGAGGAGCGGCCCCTTTCCGAACAGGTGCACCTCGCGCCGCTTGCGACAGAAACACTGTTGAGTTATGCCGCCGACACGGAGATTCCCGCCCGCGCGCGGAGCGCTCTTGAACGGGCGGTGGTCCTGCGCCGCGCCGTGGAGTCCGCGCGGACAGCTCTGTCCACGCGGGAAACGCGGCGGCGGGGACTTGTTGAGGAGCAGGACCGGACCCGGCGCAATCTTGAGGCGGCGGGCAGCCAGACGCCGCAGGGGCAGGAGTACCTCGTCCGGCTGGGGCTGGAGGACGCGCAGCTTGATTCCCTCGCGGAAGAGATTGCCGGGGCGCGGACGCGGGCCGAAGCGGCGGAACAGGAGTACCAAAACTACCTCGAATCACTGAGTTTTCAATAAAGCGCCGCCGGGAATTGTTTTACTGCCGTTGTGGAAATCAGCCGGGCTTCGGGACAAGCCTATTCATAGGCTTTTGCCCGGAGCGCCGTTGCTATTTCTCCGGTGCGTTTAAGGACGCCCGCGAGCAGAGGCTGGAGTACGTATTTTACGCCGTGGAGGGACCATTTCATTCCCTTCGCCATAAGGGCGCGCCTGATTTCCCGCAGTTCCCGCTGGAGCACCGGAATAAATGCCACGGCGATGCACACCATAAGGCCGATGTCTTCCGGCTTGGCGCGGAACAATTTTACCGGATAAAACAGCAGCGTTACTGCCTTCGCAAGCTCCATGCTTCCCGTGCGCTCCCTGAACATAAATGTCATGCCGCACACCAGAACGAGCCGCGCGCACACCAGTATCATTTCCCGCAAATCTCCCAGCAGCAGATTGACAAGGGACGCAAATACGATAAAGGGCAGCATACGGGAGAGGCTCCGGAAGACGCGGAAGGGATTGATGCGTCCGGCGATCATCAAAATAATAACAGCAAGCGCGAAGGCGGCGAACAGCAGCGGGTTTGACACAAAAAATATGAGGAATGCGGCGGCGGCAAGGAGGATGAGTTTAACCAACCCTTTCACGGCGCTTTCCCGCCTGAACGGATGACGCCGTCCACCAGGGCCGTGAGGGTATAGTCGTCCAGCGTAACGGCAAGACCCCGCGCACGGAACTGTTCCGCCGCTTCAAGGATGAAGGGCGTTTCAAGGCCGAGCGAACGCAGTGTTTCAAGCCGGGCCGGAAGATCTTCCCGGCGGAACGCTCCCGCAATCCGCCCGCCGCTGAGGAGAATAATCCGGTCCGCCGCCAGCACTTCGTCAATCAAATTGGTAACATAAACGACCGTAAGCCCTGCGCGGTGGAGATCGACAATAATGCGGTGTATTTCCTTTTTGCCCCGGGGATCAAGCATTGCGGTGGGCTCATCAAAAATCACGCACCGGGGATTTGCGGCGAGCACCCCCGCGATAGCCACCCGCTGTTTTTGGCCCATGGAAAGTTCAAACGAACCGGAAAACTTTTCGATACCCAGTTGTCTTGAAACCTCCGCAACGCGCGCTTCAATTTCATCATCTTTCATGCCCCGGTTTTTGAGGCCGAACGCGATATCATCATGGACTTTTTCAAAAACGATCTGGTTTTCCGGATTCTGAAAAACAATACCGCAGATATTCCTGATGTCTTTTGCCCGCGCCGCGTCATGCGTACCGATGCCGTCAACAAGCACCGTTCCGGTTCCGGGCTTTTCCAGCCCGGAAAGCAGCATGGCAAGGGTTGATTTTCCCGAACCGTTGTGCCCCACCACGGCGGCAAATTCCCCCGGCGCAATTTTTAGACTGATGTCCGCAAGGGCTTTTTCCCCGGAACGGTAGGCGTAGGATACCCCTTCGCAGATGATGGCGCATCCTGGACTCTGCATCGTACCGCTCACTCCCCAATCCCGCTGCCGGACGCGCCGCCTCCGGCAGCGGCGCTCCGGGGCGCTTCCCGTTCATAGAGGTACTTTTCCACGGGCTTTTCAAGAAAAACGCCCAGGGCAAACATGGTGCCGGTTTCTACCGGGAAGCGTATCGCCGCGGAAATGAGCCGCACGGGAAGCAGCACGAAAAATGCGCGGCGCAGGGTTATCACAATCCAGAGGCTTGTCAATCCGGCGCTGACAAAAAGGAGCACGATCAAATTACTGACAACGAGGCGCGCGAAAAACTGTTTTCGTGTTTTTGTGTTATGAAGAAAAAGCCCGTACACAAAGCCCGTCAGCGCCGCGCTCACTGTGTAGCCGATAAAAAACGACGCTTTGGGAAAGAGGAGCATTCCCAAAAGGTCCCCCAGCACGGCGATCAGCGTGCTCCAGCCGGGGCCGAGCAGCATTCCTCCCAGCATGAGGGGCACATAGGCAAAACTGACACGCAGGATCGGCGTTTGAATCGAAAGCAGCCGTTCAACAACAATGAGCAGTGCGAGAAGCAGGCTGCCCAAAACCAGTTTTTTTACCTTCGGCATGATGCCTCCTCCCTTGACCGGGGGGTGTTTTTTTGCGCGGGCCCGTGCGGACCGCACACGGAAACAGTTTGGTGAGAATACTCCCGCGCGGGTGCCTTGGTCAATGGACAAGTCCAAAAACTTACACCGCGCTCAGGGAATATTTCCCGTAAAATAAAAAGGCCGGCGTAGATACGCCGGCCCTGCCCTTGAGGCATGCCGGAAATATAGTGATTTGGGAGGGGAACTATAGGTCCGGCATTTATTATATCGGCGGTGTTTTTCCGGTTCTTTAGCCCATTTTTCAAATTTTCGTCCAAAATCATTCTCCCCGGAGCGGGCCATCCGTTTAAGGCGTGTGTGCGGGTTTTCCCGCGCCGTCGCCGTCCGTATCCGCAAGGAAGCCCGCAAGTCCCGCCTCTTCCCCCGGCGAGAGAACGCCCGGCAGAATGAGCGGCGCGTTCCGTTCCGGCGGCATGAGGAAGCCCGCCGCCAAAAAACGGCGAAAAAGCGCGGTCCACGCATCCTCATCCGCCGCCACGGTCCGGGAAAGGTATATGCCGCGCCGCCGCCATACGGCGGTAGTCTGATGTTCAAGGACGCGCCGTATTTTCGGGAATGCCGTGATTTTCCGCGCCGGGGAAGCGATCAGGCTGTACACGGCGCGGATCGCCGGGGCGAGAACAACCGGCGCAGGCGTGCCCAGAGGATATACGCCCGGCGCGTCCCCCATGCCGGGAAAAAACCGGGCCGCTTCTTCCGGCGCAAGGGCGAGGACGGCGGGTGAAGGCGTGAACGGAAACGGCAGCACGGGCACAAAAACCGCGCCGGGAGGAACATCCGCGAAGGGCCGCCAGTATACCGGCAGGATACCGGGACCGTTTCTGTGCCGGGGAAGCGCCGAATCCGGAAAGGGCACGCGGGGAAATCCCGCCCCGGCAAGGTCCTCCCGGAGGGCGGCTTCACCGGGGTACACGCGGAAGTGTTTTCCCGGGAACAGCGCGGAAAGCGCCCGGATAAACCGCCCCGCATAGGGGGAGGGGAACGGCGCAAAAAGTCCCCGTTCCGCGGCGTTTTTAAGCTCCCGGATCATCCCCTCCGGCTTATGGCCCAGGACGGCGCGGCCGCCGTACTGCCACAGATCCAGGAGCCGCGTTCCCGCCGCCGTGTAAAGCCGGTACCCCCGCGCGCGGCTGATTGCGGGAAGCAGGGCGAGCCGCGCCGCCGTCCCGCCGGCTTCGCTTTGTATCAAAAGTCTTCCCCAATTTTGGTAAAGCGGCGGCTCTGGCTTTCCGAAAGAAAGCGTATCTCTTTCCCCGTGTCAAAGCGGGCGGAGATCACTGGGCCGTCTTCGCTTTCATCGATACGGATAATCGCGCCGTAACCATAATCGTCGTGGTAGAGCCGTTCGCCGGTTTTCCATTTTCCGTCGGAAGAGGCTTTGCCCGCCCGTCCGCTTCCGGCGGCTCGCCCGCCGCCTGGCGCTCCGGCGCGGAACGCGGGATTACCGCCCGCCGCTCTGCCGAAACCATAGGGCGTTTCCCCCAGAACGCGCAGATTTTCCCGCCCCGCTTCCCGGAGGAAAAGCGAGGGTTCCATCGGCATGGCGCGGCCGTACATACGCCGCATGGCGCAGGAGGTCAGGTACAACTCGTCCATGGCCCGCGTTACGCCCACATAAAAAAGCCGCCGCTCTTCTTCCAGGTCATCGTCTTTTTTGTCTTCCCGGGGGAAAATCCCCTGCTCAACGCCGGTCATAATCACCCGGCGGAATTCAAGGCCCTTGGTATTGTGCAGCGTGATAAATGTTACGGCGTTCCCGTTTCCGCCCGCTTCCCCCTCTTCAAGGGAGCGGTCAAGCTCGATGTGCTCAAGGAATTCCGCAAGCCCTTCACGGCTGTCCGGGTACAGGCTCGCCCCGTTCACCAGTTCCTGGAGGTTCCCGATGCGGCTGTCCCCTTCGATTTCGTCCCGCGCGGCGTAGTGTTCCGCAATGCCCGCGCGGCTTACCAGCGTTACCAGGCACCGGGAAAGCCCTTCCCCGGAACGAAGGCCGCTTGCGGCGGCTTTCCGTGTTCCCCCGCCGCGTTTCCCCCGGGGGACCTTTTTGGCACTGTCGCCATTACTGTCATTGCCGTCCGTGCCGCCGTCATTGCCGGCGGACGCTTCCGCGCCGGTAAGTTCTTCCATTCCCGCTTCGATGGCGGCAAGAAACGTCCCCAGCCCCGCGCGGGCCTTTGCGGTGAGCGCGGGAAGCAGGCGCTTTGCCGCCGCGGCAAGGTCCCCCGCCGGGGAAGCCGCGCGCGGTATTTCCGGCGGCAAAAAACCGGCGGCGTCATCACGGGCGGCGCCGGTAATGGCGAAGGCTTCGGTAATGATCCGCTCCACCGTGGCCCCGCCCACGCCCCGCGCGGGCTTGTTGACCACCCGGCGGAACGCGATTTCGTCACGGGGATTCAACATAAAGGCGAGGAGCGCGAGGGCGTCTTTTATTTCCTCGCGCTCGTAAAATTTGAGCGATCCCACAATACGGTAGGGAATGCGGCGGCGCAAAAATTCCGTCTCAAGCCCCAGGGATTGGGCGTGGGTCCGGTAGAGGATCGCCCAATCGGTATAACGCGCCGTTCCCTCGCCGGCGGCAAGGGAATTTTCTATCAGCTTTGCGGCGAAGACGGCTTCCGCTTCCTGATCGGCCAGAAAAACCAGCGTGGGGAGTTTTCCCGTTCCGCGCTCCGCGCGGAGATTTTTTCCAAGCCGCCCCCGGTTGTGGTCCACCACGGCGGAAGCCAGGCGGAGAATCGGCGCGACGGAGCGGTAGTTTCGTTCAAGCCGGATGATGTCCACGCCGGGAAACCGGCCGGGAAATTCAAGAATGTTTCGCACTTCCGCGCCCCGGAAGCGGTAAATTGACTGATCATCGTCCCCGACCACGCAGAGATACGCGCCTTCGCCGTAAAGCGCCTTGAGCAGTTCAAACTGCGCGACATTGGAATCCTGATACTCGTCCACCAGAAACACCCGGAACCGTTCGTGAAACCGGCGCGCAATTTCCGCATCACCACGCAGAATCTCTACCGGTTTTTTGATCAGATCCCCAAAATCGACATTGCCGATGGCGGCGAGTTTTTCTTCATACGCGCGGTAAATTGCGCGGAAACTTGCGCGGTGATCGATTGCATCAAGGCCGGGATCGTCAGGAGAAAGAAAATAATCCTTTGCGCGGGAAATCCGGCGGGCGGTTTGTTTTACCTCGGCCTGCGGCGCGCCGGGCATCAGGGTTGTGGTAAGCGCGGCGGCGTCATCGTCATCATAAATCGTAAAACCCGGTTCCAGCCCCGCGCGGGAGCCGTAGCGCCTGAGAAACCACGCGCCGAATGAGTGGAAGGTACGCAGCATCGCCCGGTCAGAGCGCTCATCAATAAGCCGCGCGCGCGCGGCCATTTCCCGCGCCGCCTTGTTGGTAAACGTAACGGCGAGAATTGAGGCCGCGTCAACGCCGCACTCCCGGATAAGCCAGGCGATTTTTGTGGTAATAACCCGTGTTTTCCCGGACCCCGCCCCGGCGAGGATAAGGAGGGGATTCCCCCGGTGCAGGACCGCCTCCCGCTGTTCGGGATTAAGAACATCAAGATACTGAGAACTGTCCGCCGCCATGCGGATGAGTATAGCACAAAGCGCCGGGCCGTCCAAGAATCGCCGCCCCGGTGATGCGCCGCCGGTCCGGGCGGCTCCGGTACGTGCCGGTGGACGCTTTGTCCGGCGGCGCGGGAGTATATGCCGCCGGCCAGCCGGATGGTTCCGGTTTTGAAGTACGCGATACCGCCCCGCCTCGGAAACTGATTGCAGATAACGCTTCAACCCGGACCAGGCTGCCCCGGTATTATCGTAAATTACCGGCGTAAAGGGCAGGGGGCAGGGAAACCGGCGAATTTTTGTCTATATCGAGGTTGGTGCAAAACT
>JAITGJ010000223.1 GCA_031280705.1 Spirochaetaceae bacterium | reverse complement strand
CGCTGGCATGCGGAACGGTTCTGCCGGGATGCCCCACGGACACGGAAGATACCTGGTCAGACGTAACAAGTTTTTAGCAGATAAACGGCACGTGGAACGGTTCCTACAGTGAAACAGGTCTTTTGAGTGAAGTGTTTGGTGATGATTGGAACGAAGCATTGCAGACGCAGTTTGGCGATATGAACATGACCACCAGTGTGAACAAAACCTGGACCATTAACGCGACTGACAAAACGCAGGAATCTTCCACTATCTACACGTATACCTTTTCCGGCGGTAATATCACCACGGATGGAGTATGGGACGCGGTAAAAACAGGGTGGCCCGAATCCGATGCAGAGGCCAATGATGCCGCGCATTCCATCACCGGGACGAGTGATAGGGCCGAGACGATCTCTCCAGAGTTTTCAACGGACGCCGCTTTTATAGAGGCCTACGGGATCCAAATAAACCAGGACGGGACCAAAATGAAGGCGCGAGAAAGACCGGGCACAGAGGAAGAAGTCATCACTTTCAGCAAGCAGTAAAAAAGCCGCCCCGCCGTCCCCGGCGGGGCGCGCCGTGCCGGGGATTTCCCCGCACGGCGCGCGCGGTTTCAAAAGACTCAAACGGAGCATCACAGGACGGCAGGCGTGTCCGGGACGGGCTGCCGGTTGAACGTTACTTCGTATTCAAAGTACAGTTTCCGGTAGTAATCCTGCTCAATCAGATCGGTGGGCCGTATCCCGCCGTCTTTCCGGTCAAAATAGTGCGCGCCGGCCAGTTTGAGCATCCGGTATACAAACTGGGAACAGAACATGATATTGGGCCGGAACGAAAATTTGAACACCAGGCCGAATACGTTATAGGCGTTTCCCTGCCCGTTTATTTCCTTTATTTTGCCGAGAATGACACGTTTCTTTTCTGTGGAGACGGGCAGGCGGTACACCATGATGGACGCATCGGCTTTTTTGTTGAAGTACCGCAGCATTTCCATGTTGAGGCCCGGCGGGTACAGCCGTTCGCCGCCGTTGTAACTTATGATGGTTTTAAGGTCCCGGTCAAATGACAGGGAAGCGTGATTGTACTCCCGCCGTGTGAACAGGGAAATGATCTCGCTTGCGGGGCTTCCGGTATTGGAAATGATGATGTAGATATTTTCGTCATCAAGCGCCGCCGCGGCCTGCTCAAAGTATTCAGGCGTCAGGCTGCCCCGGTTAATATAGCGGAACGAATTGTGGCGCGGCATATCCTTCGCAAGCGCATTCAGATTTTCCCGGGAAAAACTCCTCTGCCCCTTCGCGATCAGATCCCTGACAAGGGCGGCGTTTTCGATTATTTCGTTAAAGGTAAATACGGTTATGTCCTGTACGGAGGGAAGATAAAAGCGGGCGTTTTTGTTTTCCGAAAAGAGGCGGTGAACGATAAAGGGAATCAAAACGGTGATGACGCCGGCAAACCGCCCCAGAAGTGAATCAAGGAGGCTGTTATCTTCCGCGAACGCAACCATGGTGTTGTGCACAAGCTGAAATACCATGACGGCAAGGTATACCGCTGAAAAGATGATTTTTCTTTTTACGCCCTGTACGGTGAGCAGTGTTGCTGTCAGCATGCAGAGGAAAATGAAAACATAGGTCAGCGTGAACAGGACGCTCTCGTTTGAGAAAAAGAGCGCGGAAAGCAGTATTACAAAGATAGTTCTTGCGGCATCTATGTTCATGGCAAAATCAGGATGCAGGATAGAAACTTTGCGCCGCTTTGTCAAGTAGGTCCGGGCCGGAGCATAACGCGCGGCAGTCTCCGCGCGCCGCCGTTCCGCGCTGCCTCCGCTTGACAATTTTTGGGTTTGCTATACATAGTGTCTGTCCATAAAGCCGGTTGCTTTATGGACAGACTCTACCTATTCATGGCGTGAGGCCACGCCGGCTGAGGCCGCTTCGTCAAGGCGGTGCGGCCGGGTAACACGGTTCATTATGGAACAGAAAATATGGAAGGCGTTCTGCCGGACGCGCGATAAATTCAGGGCATACACGGAAACACTGCTCAGGGAAACGCCGGGACTGCGGGAAGCGGAGGAGCGGCTTGTTGCGGGCCGGAGCGGCCCCGCCTACGCGGTGGATACGCCGGTACTTTATAATTTCCGCATGGACGGGGTAACGCCGAAGGACCGCATCACCTTGATTCTGGTGGCGGACAATCCCGGACGCCGCGAACAGGCCGCGGAAAACCGGCGCTATCTGGTGGGGCCGTCCGGAAAAATTGCGGCCCGTTTTTTCCGGGAACACCCCGAACTGGGCATTGATTTTGAACGCGGCGTCCTTATTCTCAACAAAACTCCCATTCATACGCCGCGGACCCAGGAACTCCGGGAACTGTGCCGCATGGGCGGGGAACACACCGCCCGCGCCATAGCGCAGTCCCAGCAGTTTATGGCGGAACTCCTGGTGGAATTCCACCGGGAGTCGGGCGCGGCGGTGTGGATCACCGGCTACTCGGAAATGAAACGGCACGGCATTTTTGAGGTATATACCGAAACGCTCATCTCCGGGTATAAAAGCGCGGCGGAAAAACTGCGGGAAAGTATTTTCCTGTTCCGCCATTTTTCCATGAATCAGTTTACGGTCGATCTTAACCGGCAGCGGGAAGCCGGGGAAAGCGCCGCCGCCGCGCTTGAACGGATTGGCCGCGCGTACCGGAAACGCATTCTGGGCTGGTAGGGCGGGCGCGGCGCGCCGCCGGGTTATGGAACGCCCCTGCCCAAACCGCGCAACGGTTTGGGCAGAAAACTTGACAAGGGGACAGAAAGCGTGCAATAATGGCGCTGGACGCGGGATTGTCTTAGAGCCTGTTCAAAATCTGGAATTGTGGCGTTGCAAACGCCACAATTCTACCTTGCAGGCTCCAAAAGATCCCGAAAATCGGGATTTTTGCGATCAATAGACCGCAAAAATCCACAATTTGAACAGGCTCTTAAACGTCCGCGCCCAAAGGAGTGAACCATGGCAATTATCGACATTACGCGCGTAGTGCAGGACACGCCGCTCTATCCGGGAACGCCCCCGATGGAATTTACCCGTCTTACGGATGTGAACAAGGGAGACACATACAGCGTTACCCAATACACCATTACCAGCCACGCGGGGACCCACGCGGACGCGTTTGCGCACTTTCTTGCGGGGGGAACCACGATTGACCACATGCCGCCGGAGCATTATTACGGCAGCGCGGTGGTCATAACCGTTCCGGCGGACGCCCTCATCACCAAAAAGGACCTTGAAGGGCGGATCCGGGGCGCGGAACGGGTCGTACTGCACAGCGGCGGAAAAAGCTACCTTTCCAAGGAAGCGGCGGATTATCTTGTTTCAGAGAAGGTGATTACCGTAGTTACCGATGCGTGGAGTGTCGCGCCACAGGACAACGAAACGGAAATACACCTCACCCTGTTCCGCGCAAAAATCGCCGTAGTGGAAAATGTCGTGCTGGACCACGTTGCCGACGGCGCGTACGTGCTCGCGGCCTTCCCCGTCAAAATAAAGGATTGCGACGGTTCTCCGGTCCGCGCCGTGCTGATCGCATAACCGGCGCGCTGATCGCGCGCGGTATTCCGGGCGGAGTGTCCGTGCCGCCCGCGCGGTGAAGTACTGCATGGACGGTTCCGGGGAGAAGGTTACGGTGAAAGCGGACCTCTGCATCGGCTGCGGGAACGGTCCCAGCAGAAGCGGGATTCCATCCAGGGCCTGATTGACAACGCGGGCCGGGGCCAGGAGTCCATGCGGGAAACCATCGAGGCGGTGAAGGGCATCGCCGAATCCATGGACGGGGTGGCCAACGAAATCCGCCGCCTTTCGGAAAACACCTGGGAAAATTCCCGGAACATCTCCGCCATCCTGTCGAACATCATCGAGGGGATCACGGTAACCTCCCGGCGCTCCGCCGGCGCCGGCGGCC
This sequence comes from Spirochaetaceae bacterium, assembly GCA_031280705.1. Taxonomy (GTDB): domain Bacteria; phylum Spirochaetota; class Spirochaetia; order Treponematales; family Breznakiellaceae; genus JAISQV01. The sequence goes on along the minus strand of JAITGJ010000223.1, from coordinate 204 downwards.
TCATCAACAATATGTCCGCCGAGATCACTGGGTTCGGCTCCACCATGGCGGAGATGATCCGCACCCTGGCGGAACTGTCCGCCGGGGGCCACGGAATCACCGCCTCCCAGGGAAGCGCCGGTTAACTCTAACGATACCCACGCATTACGCTACCGGACCCGTCAGGCGAATTGAGAGAAAGCAAACCGTTTTTCGGAAAACCCC
>JAITGJ010000217.1 GCA_031280705.1 Spirochaetaceae bacterium | reverse complement strand
TCTTTTCAGAAAACATTACGCCTGACAGTTTTTCCGGCGCCATCTTCGCCGTTGAAGGCATTGCCGATTCCTGTACCGTGCTTAACGGCCCTACCGGCTGTAAATTTTATCACAGTGCGATTTCGGACAGCCAACTGCTGCGCGGCCCGGGCGGGTCTCCGCTCACGAGGGGCCTTGGGGAATTCTGGTTCGGTATGCCCCGGATTCCTTCAACGTACCTGGACGGAAACGATTATGTGTTTTCAAGCCGCGACAAACTGGAACGGCTTTTGCGGTCCGTGGCGGGAGGACGTTTTGGCCTGGTGGCGGTGATCAATTCACCCGGCGCGGCCCTTATCGGTGATGATGTGGAGCGGCTGCTCGCGGAGACGGTACAGGGCGTCCCCGCTTTTTCCCTGGAGACGGCGGGTTTTTCAGGGACGTTTGGGGCGGGCTATCAAAAAGCCATCGGCCGCGCCGTGGATGTTTTGGGGAAAAAGACGGGCGGCGTGTGTTCAAAAACAGTAAATCTGCTTGGGCTTGGCATGTATCAAAAGTATTTTGAAGGAAATTATGCCGCGCTCAAAAGGCTCCTCGCGCTCTGTGGCATAGAAGTTCTGTCGGCCCCCGGCGCGGGAGACGCTTCCGGCGCATTTGCCCGTATTGCCGAAGCAGAGCTCAATATCGCCGTGTATCCCGAATACAGCCTCCATCTGGCAGAAAAACTGCGCGCCGGTTACGGGACGCCCTTCCTCGTGCCGAAAGAGGGCCCCCCCATCGGATTTGACAGCAGCGAATCCTTTGTCCGGGAAGTATCGGCGGCGCTGGGCGCGGATCCTGCCCCCGCGCTCGTTTCTATTGAGGCGGCCCGGGTGCGGGCTTACCGCTTTCTGCTTCCTTTTACGGCGATGATGGGCAATTCCCGGGGCGCTCTTTTTTCGGTACGCGCCGAAGCGTCAACTGCCTGTGCGCTTGTAAAGTGGCTCACGTCCTACCTGGGGATGATCCCCGCGTCAGTTTCCCCCGCCGTTGAGGAGGAAACGCCCTTTGCCGCCGCGCTTGAAAACTATCTCCGTTCAATCAACCGCGCCGAAACGCTGGAAAAACCGCTGCTGGAAACGCCCGCCCATATTGCGCTTGCGGACGGCAACACCATTGCTGCGCTCCGCCTTGCGGGACAGCATTGCTGCGGCATTGAGATAAGCCTGCCCACGCTCAACTATCTTGATATAACGGAAAAATCCCTGCTTGGAGAGCAGGGCGCACTGTTTCTTCTGGAACAGATAATCAATGGATTGAGGTATGTATCATGATGAAAAAAACTGAATATCGCCGGTGTATCATGCTGGCGGCCGTCTGCGTCCTTGCCGCGGGCGGATTTTCTGCCTGCGCCGGGAAAAGCGGAAATGCCCCCCCCGTGGAAGAACGCGCCGTTATGGAGGACGGGTTTCCCCTTGCCCTTGCCGACGCGCTGGGCCGTAATGTCATCCTGGCCGCCCGGCCGGAGCGCATCGTAAGCCTTTCTCCCGCGTTGACAGAAATACTGTTTGCCATTGGCGCGGGAGACGCTGTTGTGGGCGTTACTGAATACTGCGATTATCCGGCGGAAGCAAAAACAAAACCCGTCGTGGGCGGATTCACCGGCGCGACCATACCGGTGGAGCGTGTTGCCGCTGTCCGGCCCGATCTGGTGTTTATTTCCGCGGATATGCACGAGCGGCTCACGGGCCTGCTTGACCGGCTCGGCATTGTTTCCTTTGCGATAGAACCCCGGACATTCAACGATGTGTACGCGGCCATTGACGTCATGGGACGCATCACCGGAAACATCGCCGGAGCCGAAGCGCTCATTGCCGGAATGCGGGAAAAAACCGGACGCGCCGCCGCGCTCCGGGGAAACCGTCCCCGTCCCCGGATATTCTGGGAACTGGGCTACGATCCGCTTATGACCGTGGGCGGCGGCACCTGGATTAACGACGCCATCACCATGGCCGGGGGCGATAACATTTTCGGCGGCATTGCCGGACAGTACCCCCAGGTGGGCCTTGAGCAAATTATTCTTGAAGCGCCCGCATGGATTCTCGTTGCAGAATATGGTGAAATGGGTACCAGCGCGGATGCCATTGCGGCGCGGCCCGGCTGGGCCGGGATTCCCGCGGTGCGGGAGGGCAATATCGGCATTGTGGACGCCGATTCGCTGTACCGTTTCGGCCCCCGCCTCGCGGACGCCACGCTGTCCATTGCAGAAATACTGTTCCGGCGGAATTAGGCATGAACGCTACTCCTTCGCGCAGTGATATAAGCCAGGCGAGAAAAACTTCACTGCTTATTCTGGTGTTGATTCTCGTCCTTGTCCCCGCCATTTTTTGGGCGCTTCTCTGGGGCAGCGTCCGCTACAGTTTTGGCGAATTGTTTGAAGCGGTCCGCGTCCTTCTGGAACGGACAGAAAACAGCGGCGTTTCGAATCTCGCCGCACTGATACTGTTTGAAATACGCCTCCCCCGGCTGATCCTCGCGCTTGCGGTAGGCGCTTCCCTTGCCGTATCGGGCGCGGCGTTCCAGGGGATTTTCCGCAATTCCCTCGCGGATCCCTACGTGATAGGTACTTCTTCGGGGGCGGCGCTGGGAGCCTGCATCGCCATTGTTTCCGGGCTGCCCCAGACCGGGACCCTGTCGCCGGTATCCCTGTGCGCCTTTGCCGGTGCGCTCGGCGCGGTGGCGCTGGTGTTTGTCATTTCCCGCGCGGTAGGAAATCCTCCCCCAACGGTAGCGTTACTGCTCGCGGGAACGGCTCTTGGAACGCTGTTTTCGGCGGCGCTTTCACTGATACAGGTACTGCGCGACCGGGACATCCACCGGGTGTTTTACTGGCTCCAGGGAAGCCTTAACGGAACAACCTGGCCGGTACTTCCGACAGCGGTTGCGGTCATGGCGCTCGGCTGTCTTATCGTGTTTCTTTCGGGCAGAAACCTTGATCTGCTGCTCCAGGGAGAAGAAGTGGCGGAAAGCCTCGGCGTTGACGTAAAAAAGGCCCGTTTTATCGCCGCGCTGGGGGCCTCCCTCGCGGTTGCCGCCGCAGTTTCCGTTACGGGAATTATCGGTTTTGTGGGGCTTATCGCCCCGCATTCGGTGCGCGTGATAACCGGCCCCGCGCACCGGCGGCTGCTTCCGGCCGCGGCGCTCGCGGGCGCGCTGATTCTGGTAATTGCCGACATGATCACCCGCTCGATCGCGGGAGTGGAACTTCCGATAGGAATTATTACTTCTGCCGGCGGCGCGCCGTTTTTCATTTACATACTGGCCCGCTATGGCAAAAATTTGGGAAGGTTCTGATGATTCGTCTTTCCGCTGAAAATTTAAGCGCAGGCTTCAAATCAAAAAAAACCGCCGCCTCCCGGACGGTTCTTTCCGGCCTCAATTTTTCCCTGGAAGAAGGAGAACTGCTCGTGCTTGCCGGTCCCAACGGCGGCGGCAAAACGACGCTTCTCAAAACAGCGGCGGGATTTTTGCCGGCCATTGCGGGAAGAATACGCGTGGGCGAAATAGATATGGCGTCGATGAGCAAGCGGGAAAAAGCTTCCGCGATAAGTTTTGTGTTTCAGGGGCAGAACGCCCTGTGGCCCTTTACGGTTGAAGAATTTATTTCCCAGGGGCGTTTTCCCCGCCGGGGATTTTTTGCCGCCGAAGCGGTATCCGACAGAAACACGGTCGTGGATTCGATACGGGCGGCGGGACTTTTGGGATACGAAAACCGTGTGGTAACGGAACTGTCAGGAGGCGAATTTCAGCGCGTGCTTATCGCGCGGGCCATGGCGCAGGAAACGGCCATTATCCTTATGGATGAACCGACCAATAACCTTGACCCAAAATATCAGTTTACCGTGATGAATCTGGTGCGGAGCCTCACCGGGGCGGGTCTTTCCGTCCTGATGAGCCTCCACGATTTGACCCTCGCAAATGCCTATGCCGACCGCGTGGCGCTTGTAGCGCGGGGCAGCCTTGCCGCGCTTGGAAAACCCGCCGATGTGCTGCGGGAAGATATGCTTACCGGCGTGTTCGAGATACCGCCCGGCTACGAAAAATACATCATGCCCCGGGGATAACCCGGTTCCGGACGCCGCCGTGCCCCAATCGCACCAGCGGTTTGGGTGCGGGAAGGAACACGGCGCTGCCCTGTCCGCATGGAGGCCAAGCCCGCCTGCCGGCGCTGTCCCGGCGAAGCGGGGGCGTGTAAACAGCCGGAGCGTGAAACGCTTTTCCCGCTATTTATTAACTCGTTATTGAAAATGAAATAAAAATATTATTTGGATAATTATTCACTTCAATTATTAAGGCATTCTCTTTTAGTTTATAATCTTTTTTCGCCATGACAGCATAGTATACAAATAAATTATTCTCATTGGTTAAATTTACAATATATGTTCCGCCGGGCAAGGGATACAAAGCTCTAATAACATAATACTTTTTATTCGAGCCAAAGAAATGATTATGTGAAATAGTGTTTGCTTCTTCCTGGGTAATCTCAATAGACTCATTTCTCTGAAGCAGTGTTATATATTTATCCTTGTATTCAGTTTTTATGATTTCAACATTTATATTATATTGCCAAATGGAAATATGTTCTTCTTCGTATTTTTTCCGAATAACATCATCTGCGTTAATATCATTTACCAAAGATTCATTTGGATAGTTTAGCCATGAATGGTCATAATAGTATTTATTACTATGACAATTTAATAAAGTCATGCATAATATTGATATAATGAATACCTTGCATATTCTTATGCATTATTTTCCATGGAGATGGTGAAGGGCCTTTTTCCAGTCTTTGAAAATTATGGCGCTCATCCGTGCGGCAGCGCCGGGCTGCCGCACGGATGAGCGCCGGACAAAACCGTTGTTATTCGAGGCTGGCCCCTTCAAACTGACTGTTGTACAGCGCCGCGTAAAAGCCGCCTTTCTGGAGCAATTCCTGATGGGTGCCCTGCTCCACAATATCGCCGTCCTTGATTGCGAGGATGAGGTCCGCGTTGCGGATGGTGGAAAGCCGGTGCGCGATCACAAAACTGGTGCGGCCCTTCATCAGATTGTCCATGGCGGTCTGGATGAGCCCTTCCGTTCTGGTATCAACACTGCTCGTCGCCTCGTCAAGAATCAGCATATTCGGGTCCGCAAGAATCGCCCGCGCGATGGTAAGAAGCTGTTTTTGCCCCTGGCTGATATTGGTCGTTTCTTCGTTCAGTTCCATGCCGTAGCCTTCCGGCCAGGTATGCACAAAAAAATCAACCTGCGCGGCCCTGGCGGCGTCTTCCACTTCCGCGTCCGTGGCATTGAGCCTGCCATACCGGATATTTTCCCGGATGGCGCCGTTAAAAAGCCACGTATCCTGAAGCACCATGCCGAAAAGGCGCCGCAGATCGTCGCGGGTAAAAAGGCGGATATCGTGTCCGTCAATGCTGATAGAACCCTTGTCAACATCGTAGAAGCGCATAAGCAGTTTCACGATAGTGGTTTTCCCCGCGCCGGTGGGCCCGACGATGGCGATTTTCTGACCCGGCCTGACCACCGCGCTGAAATTCTTGATGATGGGATGCGCGGGATCGTAACCGAAGACCACCTGATCGAAAGTAACCTGCCCGGTAATGTTTTTGGTTGAGCGGGGTTCCGTTTCTTCCGGCACTTCTTCGCGCTGTTCCAAAAATTCAAACACCCGTTCCGCCGCCGCCGCGGTCTGCTGGAGCATATTCGTAACCTGCGCGATTTGGTTTATCGGCTGGCTGAGTTGGCGTACATACTGCGTAAACGCCTGAATGCCGCCCAGCGTCATGCGGCCCTTCACCGCGAGCGCGCCGCCGGCGATACAAATACCGACAAAAATAATGTTGCCGATAAGCTGGTTGAGGGGCATCATGAGGCCGGAAATAAAATTCGCTTTCCATGCCGCGTAGTACAATACATCGTTGTACTGGTTGAAGGATTTTACCGATTTTTCTTCGCCGGAAAACGCCTTGACCACCGTATGCGCGGAAAACATTTCTTCAACATGACTGTTCACCTGGCCCAGATAATTCTGCTGCGTTCTGAAAAGCACCTGCGAATGCTTGATAATCACCCGCACCACCAGAAAGGAAAGGGAAAGCAGCGCGAGGGATGCAACGGTAAGCTGCCAGTTGACCGTGCACATAATTCCGATGATGCCGATAAGCTGACAGGCCGATGTAATCACCTGGTTGATGCTCTGGTTCAGCGTCATCGTAACCGTGTCAACATCGTTCGTGATCCGGGACAGTATTTCCCCGTGGGTCGTGCCGTCGAAGAAGGTGAAGGGCAGGCGGTGTATTTTTTTGCTCAGTTCGTCCCGAAAGCGGTACGTGAGATTGGCGCTTACGGAAGCCATAATCCAGCCCTGAATGAACTGGAACACGGTGCCTATCCCAAATATCCAGATAAGCCAGGAAATAATCTGTGCGATCCGGACAAAATTGATGCCGCCCACGCCGCGCATCTGGGCCATGGCTCCGTTAAAAAGCTCATCGATCACCATGCCGTTAATGCGGGGGCCGGCAATCTGGAGCGCCGTGGAAAATACCGTGAGGACGGTGATGAGCACAAAGCGGGGAACGTAGGGTTTGATAAAGGCAAAAAGCCGCCGCATGGTACCCTTAAAGTCCCGCGCTTTCTGAGCCATCATAAAGCCCATGGGGCCGCGTCCGGGGCCCGGACCGGGGCCGCCGCGCCCGGGGCCGCCCATGGGGCCGCTCCGGTCCGTAGGGGTCAGGCTGTTCCGTGCCGGCGTCTGCCCGAAAACGCCACCGTTTTGTTCCGGGAGCGTTTCCGATCCGCCCGGCCCGCTGGGAGGAGGACCACCGGGGCCGCCCGGAGGAGGCCCAAAACCACCCGGCCCGCCGGGAGGCGGCCCGCAGCCGCCGGGCCCGCGGGGAGGAGGACCGAAACCGCCCGGCCCGCCGGGAGGAGGACCGACACCGCCCGGCCCACCGGGAGGAGGACCGAAACCGCCCGGCCCGCCGGGAGGAGGACCGTCGGGGCCGCCCGGAGGAGGCCCAAAACCACCCGGCCCGCCGGGAGGCGGCCCGAAGCCGCCGG
>JAITGJ010000277.1 GCA_031280705.1 Spirochaetaceae bacterium | reverse complement strand
AGACACTACATAAACATCCCGCCGTCCACGCTCAATACCTGGCCGGTAATGTATGACGAACTGTCCGAGGCGAGAAACAGCGCCGCTTCCGCGACATCCTCCGGTTCCCCGGCCCGTTTCAGGGGGATCATTTCCAGCATCGCTGTTTTTGCCGCTTCCGGCATGGCCTTCGTCATGTCGGAGCTGATGTAGCCAGGCGCGATTGCGTTGACCCGCACGCCCCGGCCCGCGGTTTCCTTTGCGAGGGTTTTGGTAACCGCGATGAGGCCCGCTTTGCTTGCCGCGTAATTGGCCTGGCCGCCGTTTCCGTGAATCCCTACAATGCTTGCCATGTTGATAATTGATCCCGCCCGGCAGCGGATCATACCGCGGCCCACGGTGCGGGCGACAAGAAACGCCGCGGTAAGATTTATGTCGAGTACGCTCTGAAAATCCGCGAGGCTCATCCTGAACGAAAGACTGTCTTTTGTTATCCCCGCGTTGTTCACCAGAATATCAAAACCGTCCGCCGCCTGTGCCGTTTCTTCAATACGTTTTTCTACCGTGTCAAGATCTCCCAGGTCCACAGCTTGCCAGTGGAGTTTTCCGTCATACCGCGCCGTCCATTCCGCGAGGCCGCCGGGTTCCTTCGTGCTGATCCCCCAGACGTCCGCGCCTTCAGCGAGAAACCGTTCCGTAACGGCCCGGCCTATGCCCCGCGACGCGCCGGTTACCAGCGCCTTTTTTCCTTCCAGTTTCATTGTGCTCCCTCCGTGCCGTCCGGCAGTGATTGTTTTGTTCACCAACGCTGTTCTATTTCCCGCACGGTTCCCGCGCCGTAACAGGGAATGCTGTTTCCCGTGTCTTTCCACAGGCCCGCGAGCACCGTGCCCGGTCCCGTTTCAAGAACGGCCTCCACGCCGCCTTCACCCGCGAGCGCCGCTTCTTCTTCGGTCCAGCGCACACTTTCTGTTATGTGGCGAAGCGCGAGCTGCTTTGCTTCTTCTCCCGACTGTATTCTTTTCCCCGTAACGTTGGAGTAGAGGGGGATTACCGGGTCCGTAAACGGGGCGTCCGCGAGAAACGGCGCAAATGACGCCGCCGCATCCGCCATCAGGGGCGAATGGAACGGCCCGGCCACGGAAAGGCGGATCACCCGGCGCGCGCCCGCCTCTCTGAATTTAATTTCTGCCGCCGCGAGCGCCGCCTCTGTACCGGACACAACCACTTGCCGGGGTGAATTGAAATTGGCCCCGTACAGATCCGCAATGCCCTCCGCCGTCCAGCGCGCGATGAGTGATGCCACGGCTTCCGGTCCAAGCCCGATAACCGCGGCCATTCCCGGCTCATGATGCGCGCCGCCCGAAGTTTCCGCGAGCCGTTCCGCCGCGTCCTGCATAACCTGCCCGCGCCGCGTAACCAGGCGGAGTCCGCACTCCGCGCTGATGACACCCGCGCACACCAGCGCCGCGTATTCGCCCAGGCTAAAACCCGCCGCGGCGCGGGGAACCACGCCCCGTTCACGCAAAAATGACAGGGCGGCAAGATTAACCAGCGTGATCGCCGGCTGGGCAATATCGCTCCGTTTGAGCGTTTCCTCATCGCTGCCGCGCAGCAGGGCTTTCATGTCCCGTCCGGTAATGTCAGACGCGAGGGAAAAAAGTTCGTTTACTGCCGCGCTTCCCGTTTCGCAAAAATCAAGCCCCATGCCCGGATACTGCGCCCCCTGGCCGGGAAACAGAAACGCTGTCTTTGTATTTTTCGCTGTTGTCATATCCTCACCAGATAATCAGATTCCCGCCGTAGGTAAGGCCCGCGCCGAATCCGACGGTCATTACCACATCACCCCGCCGCAGTTTTTCCGCGCGGTTAAGTTCGTCAAGCGCGATGGGAATGGAAGCGGAAGAAGTGTTTGCGTACTCTTCGATATTGAGGTAGAATTTCTCCTCGTTGATGCCCAGCCGCTTTCCGGCGGCCTGCACGATCCGGGCGTTTGCCTGATGCGGCACGATGCGGTCAATATCGCTGATGGTAATGCCTTCATACAAAAGCAGTTTTTCTATCGTACCGGTTACCGCCGCTACCGCGAAGCGGTACACCGCCTGCCCGTCCATTTCGATGCCGGGCGCCCGGTCCAGGATTTCGCCCGCGGAGAGGGGATTCCGCCCGCCGCCCCGCCGCACGATAAGCGCCTGTGCGCCCGAACCGTCCGCGCCAAGCACCGAGCGGACCAGCCCTCGCCGTCCCGGCCCCACTGCCGGCGCGCCGGTTTTTTCTATCAAAACGGCCCCCGCGCCGTCTCCAAAAAGGACGCAGATGCTCCGGTCGTTCCAGTCCGCGATGCGGCTCAGGGTTTCGGCGCCAATGACGAGCGCCCGTTTCCGCTCCGGCGACACGGTGAGCAGCCCCGCGGCGGCTTCAAGTCCATAGACAAAACTGGAGCAGGCAACCGTAATGTCCATCGCCCCGGCGTTGTACGCGCCCAGTTTGTCCTGAACAATGCAGGCCGTCGCCGGACAGCCGTAATAATCCTGGGTCGTGGTCCCCAGAACGATAAGATCGATGGTCAAGGCCAGTTCTTCAATGCTTTTTTCCGTTACCGCGCCGCGTTCAATGGCCAGGGAGAGGGCGTTGTTCGCCGCCTCAAGCGCGAGATCGCTTGCCGCCACGTCCGCTTCGGCGATGTGGCGCGCCCCGATGCCCGTGTGGCTTCTGATCCACTCATCAGTGGTGTCGATACGCGCCGCCAGGTCGTCATTGGTAACCCGGCGGGGTGGAATTGCCCGCCCGGTAGCGATAATCTCGATGGCCATGGCCCCTCTTCCCCCGGTACGTTGCCCCCGCCATGCCGGTTTGCGGGGATGCCCGGATAATAGAAATGACAAAATATATATTTTTGTCATAATAAATCTAAACACTTTTTGAAAAAGTGTCAACATGCTTTTGAGGTATTTTGCACAGGCGGGAGGAAGGAGCGGCAAAAAATCGAAGCGGTTCACGTTTTCGTCAAAAAAGGCCCTTGAGCGAGCGGTACAGTTCCCGGTAGCGGGCAAAACCCGCTTCGTAAATCCGCGCGTGTGCGGGATGGGGGAGGTATTCCGCTTCCATGCGGACGGTGGCCAGGGCCGCTTCGGCAAAGGAGGCGTATTTTCCCATGGCGGCCGCGCCGATGGCCGCAAGCCCGGCGAGTTCCGCTTCCCGGCGGGCGGGGACAAGGACCGGACGGCCCGTAATGTCGGCTTTAAGCTGATTGAGGAAGCGGCTTTCCGCGGCGCCGCCTGAAACACGGAATTCCCGGATATCCGCGCCGCATGATTCCATGACTTCCGCCACATCGCGGATCGCGTAGCAGACGCCTTCGGCAACGGCCCGCGCCGCTTCTTCCCGGCCCGTGGTGAGGGAAAGTCCCATCAAGACGCCCCGTGCGCGGGGGTCCCAGACGGGGGCCCGTTCTCCCGCTAAATAAGGAAGAAAAACGACGCCGCCCGCTCCGGCCGCCGCCTTTTCCGCGCGGGCAAAGAATGCGCCGTAATCCTCCGCCGCAAGGCCGAGCAATTCACGGGCCCACGAAACGGCCATGCCCGTGGTAGAAATGATTCCGGAAAGATTCCAGAGGCCCGGTATGGGGTGGCCGTAACTCATCAGGCGAGGATCGATAATGCGCTCCGCCGTGCAGACATTGATCCCTTCCGAGCTTCCCGAACGGTCGCAGCACTGGCCCGGGCCGGTAACGGCGGCGCCGAGGATCGACACAAAAAAGTCCGGCCCGCCCGCGATGACCCGCGTCCCGGGGGAAAACCCGAAACGCGATGCGGCGCGGGACGCGAGGATCCCGGTTGTTTCGCCGGGAGAAATGAAGGGCGGCATTTTTGCCGCGTCAAGGCCCGTCTTTTCCAGCGCCGCGCGGTCCCAGTACCAGCGGGTAAAACCCTCGGAAGGGAACACCATGCGCGCCTCACCTGTCAGGGCATAGGCGAGAAATTCCGGCGCGCCCAGAAAGTATTTTGTCCTCTGGTAGAGTTCCTCCTCGCGGCGTTTGATGGCGAGTATTTTGGGAAGGAAAAAACCCGCGTCCACAAAATCGCCCACGGCCTCTGAAACGATGCGGGATTCCTCCTCCGCCCGCCGGTCCAGCCAGAGGCGGGACGCCCCGGCGGGTACGAAAAGTCCCGTGCTGTCCATGCCCGGCTCCCCGGTAACGGGGATCACCGTGGGGCCGTTCCCGCTGATAACGACCGCTTCCACGGTGGAAAGGGGTGCGAGCGCTCCGGCAGCCTGCTCAAACGCGGCAAGCCATTCCGCGCCAGCAGTGGCGACGCCATTATTGGCGACGCCAGCGATGCCGGAGGAGAGCGGAACGGCAACGGAGCGGAGCCACGCGCCGTGGTAATC
>JAITGJ010000210.1 GCA_031280705.1 Spirochaetaceae bacterium | reverse complement strand
GCTTACAATGCCCGCGTGCACATGGCTCGGCATAAAGTAGATATGTTCCCGGGGACCGGCGCACTCAAAAACCTGCCCGCGCTTGAGGGATTTCTGCGCGCCCAGCGTTACGCGGGGGTCGGGGATCACAAATTGATCATCGGTAACATAATCGGCGATAAAATCGCCGTCGATTTTCGACATGGCGATGGGCGATGGGTTCTTTGCCGTGCCCAGGTTCTCGATGGTAAAATCAGGTTCGCTCATAGGTTCTCCTTCGAAGCGCCTTCCATTTGGATGCGCCCGGTTTCCAGATACTGCGTGTCTGAACAATTCCAGTATAGTATGATTATGCGGGGCGGGACAAGGAACGGCGGGCTGCCTGTCCGGGCTGCCCGGAGGGCCGGACGCTTACCGGGGAAGGCGAAGCGTAAACACCGAGCCTTCCCCGGCGTGGCTTTCCGCGGTGGCAGTTCCGTTGTGGAGCAGGGCGATGTGGTGCACAATGGCAAGGCCCAGTCCCGTACCGCCCGCCGCGCGGCTGTGGGCGCGATCCACCCGGTAAAACCGCTCGAATATCCGCTCCAGGTGTTCGGCGGGGATGCCGATGCCCCGGTCGCGCACGGTAATCACCAGATCGCCGTCTTCCACGCGGGCCGCCGCCTCAACGCGGGAGGCCGGGGGAGAATATTTTATCGCGTTGTCCAATAAATTGATCAAAGCCTGAACAACAAGCGATCCGTAAACGCGGGCCCGAAGCGGCGGGCAGTCCACCACAATTTCCGTTTGTTTTTGTTCCGCCAGAAACGCCGCAGGCGCAGCCGCTTCGGCAAAAAGCGGGGCGATCTCCTGTTCTTCCCGGTCCGGGCGGCTCGCGTTCCTGTCTTCCAGATTGGCAAGGATCAACAGATCGTTGGTAAGATTTTCCATAGTAACAGCATTTTTGCGGATTATTTCCATAAAGTGCCGGAGCCGTTCGGCGTCTTCGGGCGGCGCGTCAAGGAGGGTTTCAGAAAATCCCTTGACAAGCTGGATGGGCGTGCGCAGTTCATGGGAAACGTTCGCCACAAAATCTTTCCGCACCTGTTCAAGGCGGACCAGCCGGGTAATGTCCTGCAAAACCATCACGATGCCTTCCGGCTCCCCGCTTCCGTCCGCGCGGCGCGGTTCGGCGGCCGGGGAGAGGAGCGGGGCGGCAAATACCTGAAACCGCCGGGCCGTTCCCGCGCCGTGGAGGGTAATTTCCGTTTCTTCCGGGAGGCCCGACGCAAGCACATTCCGGGCGGCGTTTTCCAGTTCCGTGGAACGCGCGGCTTCAAGCAGGGGAAGCCCCGTCCCGTCCGCAAGGCCGAAAAGTTCCCGTGCACGGGGATTTACCATAACAAGGGAAAGTTTTCCGTCCAGGGCGAATACCGCTTCCGCCATGCCGTCCAGAATAGCCTCAAGGCGGCGGCCTTCCGCCCGGGCCCGTTCAATACGCACGGTAAGTTCCGCCGTCATGCCCCGCAGGGCTTTTTCCAGCATGATAAATTCCGCCGCGCCGGTCCGCGCCGCTTCCGGCGCTTCTGTGCCTTCGCTTTTCCACGGGCCGCGTCCGGCGTCCTCCGCGATGTGCACCAGATGATTGACCGATGCCGCAAGGGAGCGGGAGAACAGAAATACTGCCAGAAACGCCCCGGCGCCAAAAATCCCGGCAAGACAAAGAAAAGGCAGCGCCGCCGGGGCAATGCGCCGCCAAAAACTGGGTACGGCAAAAGAAAGGCGGAACACGCCCGCGACCGCGCCGCCGGCGTCCCGGACGGGGAAGGCGGCGTAAAGCTGCCGCATGCCGGTACTCAGTGAATCCCGCCGCGCGCGGCCTTCCATTCCCGCGAGCGCGGCGCGTACTTCTTCCCGGTCCAGGTGATTAACGAGCGCGCCTTGAACGTGGGAGTCAAAACGCACATTCCCCGCGCGGTCTATCAGGGTAAGGCGGAAACTGCCCGCGGGGAGAAAGGGCGCGGCGGAATTACTGCCGCCATCACGGTTTTCAGACAGCCATTCCGCCGTCCGCGCTTCCCCGTTGGCCGCGAGAAATGCCGCCGCGGTTTCCCGGAGCAGGCGGGCGTTTGTTTCGTAATACAGGAAATTCATAAAGGCCAGCACAGAAACGACCAGAAGCGCGGTAAGGGTGAGCGCCGCCGCGCTTAAGGTGAGCAGGCTTTTCTGGAATATGCTCATTCGTCTGTCCGTAACCGGTACCCCACGCCGCGGACGGTTTCTATCATGCCGCCTGCTTCGCCCAGTTTTTTGCGCAGCCCCAGTATCTGCACGTCCACGGCGCGGTCCGTTACCGGATAACCGGGTCCCCGTATGGCCTGGATAATTTGGCCGCGGGAAAATACCCTGCCGGGGCAGGAAAGAAAATGCTGCAGGAGGGCGAATTCCGTGGCCAGGAGATCGACGCGCTTTCCGCCGCAAAAGGCTTCGTGCCGCGCGGCGTCAAGCCGGAGCGCGCCTTCCTCCCAGCAGGTTGGTTTTTCTGTTCCGCCGCCTTCTTCCTGCCGCCGGAGCGCCGCGCGGATCCGCGCGACCAGCACCCGGGGACTGTAGGGTTTTACCACATAGTCATCGGCCCCCAGTTCAAGGCCCGCCACAATATCCGCCTCTTCTCCTTTTGCCGTGGTTATGATAACCGGCGCCGTGCGGCACGATTCGCGCAATTTTTTCAGTGTTTTAAGGCCGTCCATGCCCGGCAGCATGATGTCAAGCAGTATGCAGTCGCACGGTTCCCGCTGTGCGCGCTCCAGCCCCTGTTCGCCGGTCCGCGCCGGGATAGTTTTCCAGCCTTCCTTTGAAAGGGCAAAGGAAAGTAGTTCCTGTATTTCAGGATCGTCTTCAATGACCAGTATTACTGCTTTTGGCCGCATTTGTTCTCCGCTCCGGTGATCGTAAACTATTCGTTTAATTCTTCGTGTTTTCCTTCCGTCATGTAAAGAATCGCTTCGCACATATTTGTAACATGATCTCCCATGCGTTCAAGGCAGGCGGATGTGTTGAGCAGCCGCGCCGCCTTTTTGACCAGTTCCGGACGCCCGGCCATAAGCGCAAGGACTTCCCCGGTGAGGGCCCGGTGTTCCGCGTCAATAGCATCGTCCAGTGCCGCCGCTCTCCGCGCCGCTTCCGAATCGCGGGCGAGGAACGCGGAAATGGCCGCGCGGATCATTTCCGCTCCGGTTTCCGCCATGCGTTCAAGATGTTCCAGCGGACGAAACGGCGGCTCGCCTGAAAATTTTATCACCGTCTTTGCCAAATGTACCGCGTAATCGCCTATCCGTTCAAGATTTCCGGTAAGCTTGAACATAGCGACCAGTTCCCGCAGGTCCCGCGCTACCGGCTGCTGCGTAGCAATTACCATGGCCGCCGCGTCTTCAATGTTGAGCTGCATGGCGTTGATCACCGCGTCTCCGGCGCGTACTTCCTTTGCCAGCGCCGTATCACTGGTTCGCAGGGCGGTAAGGGCCCTGCCCAAGTCCTCCTCAACCCGCGTCGCCATGGCGAGTATGTCATGCCGCAGACGGTTCAATTCTTCCAGAAGCGTATTTCGTGTGCTCATCGGTCCCCCGGTTGCAGGCCTGCGCAGAATTTCCGGGCTGCCCCCG
>JAITGJ010000187.1 GCA_031280705.1 Spirochaetaceae bacterium | reverse complement strand
TTCATGCCGGCGCTTTATCTCCACTTTGGGTTCGGCCCCGGCGAGGTTTTTATCGCCCACCACGATACGGATCGGCACGCCGGTAAGGTCCGCGTCATTGAATTTGACGCCCGCCCGCTCATTCCGGTCGTCAAGCAGGACTTCCACGCCGTTCTCCCGCAGTTCCTTTTCCAGCCGGTCCGCGGCGTCCCTGACCGCGCCCGCGTACTTTACCGGCACGATAACGGCATGGAAGGGCGCCACGGTCATGGGCCAGACGATACCCGCGTCATCGTGGTGCTCTTCGATTATCGAAGCCAGCGTCCGGTCCACGCCGATACCGTAGGAACCCATGACGGGCGTTTGGCTTTTGCCGTTTTCATCAAGGTAACTTACCCGCATTGACGCGCTGTATTTGTACCCCAGTTTGAAAATATGTCCCAGTTCATTGCCTTTTTTTTCGTAGAGCGCGCCGCCGCAGAGGGGGCAGCGGTCCCCGGCTTTTACGGCGCGTATATCCGCCACAAGAACGGGCGTAAAATCCCGTCCGAACACGGCGTGTTTATAGTGAAGGTCCTTTGCGAGCGCGCCGGTTATGCCGTCAAGCATGGCGGTAACGGATTCGTCCGCGACAACCGGAATCCCCAGGCCCACCGGCCCGGCAAACCCCACCGGCGCGCCGGTGAGACGCTCCACATCGGCATCGGAGGCGAGCGCCGTTTCCTGGGCCTTGAGCGCCGCGGCAAGTTTCACTTCGTTTACATCAAGGTCGCCCCGGATAACCGCCGCGAAAAATTGGCCGTCCCGGAGGTTTGCCGCGCCCGGAGAAGCGGAGAAATCTATTTCCGCGTTTACCGCCCGGTAGATAAGGGTTTTGACGAACGTCCGCGCATCGGCGCCGAGAAACGCGCAGAGTTCCCCGATGGTCCGCACGGCGGGGGTTTCAATCGTTTCCAGGGGCGGAATATGCGCGGCAAGGGCGTCCGCCCGCGCGGCCTCCGCGGTCCGGCTCTGGCCATCGCTTTGGCAGGAAGCCTTTTCCACATTGGCGGCGTAATCGCAGGCGGGGCAGAGGAGCAGGGTATTATCGCCGATTTCGCTTTCCACCATGAATTCTTCGGAGCCCTCGCCGCCCATGGTCCCTGAATCGGCCCGCACGGGGATGACGGTAAGGCCGAGGCGTTTGAAAATCCGCCGGTAGGCCCGCCCCATGTCCCGGTACGTTTCGTCAAGACTCGCTTCACCGGTATGGAACGAGTAGGCGTCTTTCATGATAAATTCGCGGCCCCGCATCACACCGTAGCGCGGCCGTATTTCGTCCCGGTACTTCGTATTGATTTGGTACAGCGAGAGGGGAAGCTGCCGGTAGCTTGAAAGTTCGTCCCGCACGAGCGCGGTAAACGCTTCTTCCGCCGTGGGGGACACCACAAAGTCCCCGCCCAGCCGGTTTTTTATCCTGAGGAGTTCTTCGCCCATCGCGTCCCAGCGGCCCGATTCTTTCCAGAATTCTCCCGGCACCACCACCGTGGGCTTAATCTCAAGCGCGCCCAGCGCGTCCATTTCCTCCCGGATGATCGCCTCAAGTTTGTGGAACGACCGGAGGCCCAGAGGTAAATACGCAAACAATCCGTTGGCAAGTTTGCGGATCATCCCCGCGCGGAGCATCAGGCGATGGCTTGCGATAACCGCGTCGCCGGGAACCTCCCGCAGGGTGGGAATAAAAAACCGGGAAATTTTCATGCCGGGAACCTCATGACAAAATTGGATGTACCGGGCGCGCCCGGTTTACTTTTGCGTAGTATAACGGATTATCCGCGCAGGCTGCCACCCCGTCCGGGACCGGGGAGGCGCTTTACGGGACGGACGCGGAAAAACACCCCCGGTTCCCGTTCCCGCGCCGTCCGGTCCGGGGGACTGATATTTTATTGAAAAATCCACCCGCACGCAGCGCCGGCAGGCCGCAATCAGCGTTTCCCAACGCTAGGGACCCGGTGATGAGCGTCCATTTAATCAGCGGTTTCCTAGTCCTCGGTTTTGAGGTAGATATTTTCGTCGCCCCCCGGCGGGAACATATAGAGGTCCGGTAGCTTGAAGGTCCGCGCCATGGAATAGGAGCGCACCTGGTCTTTTTCGCTGATAACGGGGAGCTTGAAAAAATGGTTCAGCGTTTCAAACCCGCCGGCCGCAACGCGAATGGAGAATTCAAAGGCGGTACGGGTCCCCGCCGCGTCCGCGGGAATGGGGTACGGCCAGAAGGTAAAGGTCCCTTCGGTATTGGCCACGAGATGGTAGGGATTCTGCCAGTTGCTGTTACGCATCCTGACCAGTTCCCCGTCCCGGCGCAGTTCTACCGCGATTTCCGAAAGGGGCTCAAAGTTGCTGCCGTTGAGGAGCCGCCCCACAATGGTAGGAATATTGAAGGCCGGGCCGTCGTTCTCGGCATAGATTCCCTTGCCGGCTTCGTGCCCGGCGGGCCGCTGGTTGTGATGCACCTGCTTGAGCCCTTCCCACACCTTTGCCGCGATGTCCGCGGTAAATTGCTGCCGCTCAATGCTGGTTTGCTCCACCCGGGCAACGCCCCGGTTGGACACCACGTACCGGGGGACGGTACGGTTCAGCACATAGCAGGCCGTATCCCGGCGGCACTGGGAACAGGTGCAGAACCCCTGGGCAGAGCCTTCTTTTTCGATGAAGTCGAAAATTTCCGTTACCTGGGCAAAAACCACATCTTCTGTCGTATTGTGAATTTCCTGAAACATACTTCCCTCATCATACCCGGTATCCGCCGCCCGGTCTATAGTGGCATTGATAGAAAACCACGCCGCAAAAACCGGCGAAGTGTCCTATCAACCTTCGTGTACCTCGCCGTATCCGGCGCCGCCGTATCCGCGCACCGTATCCGGCACCGGCACATCCCTATATTAAATGTAACCAGTTTTGCTTTTCCTGCAAGATGGCTCCGGCGTCCCGCCGGCTGCGTATTTTTGCCTCAAAGAGCGGATCGACAAAAATCCGGACCGTCCGCAGGGCGCGCACAAATGTTTGTACCGCGCCGGCGGAAAACACGGACGAACTTTCGCCAAAATCGCGGTCCTCATCGGTTACATGGAGGCCCGTCTCAAAATCGACCGGTTCGGGAACGTCGATGATAACGCCGTCCGGCGGTATGGAGATGGCCCGGCCCGCGGAAAGTTCCACGGCCAGCGCCTGCTCGAAGCGGTAGCGCCGCGCGGCGTCCGCGAGCTTTTCGTGGCGGTCCGCGTCAAAGGGAAATTCCGCAACGGCGCTGTAAAACCGCCCTTCCCGTACCAGCGACGCCATTTTGAACAGCGGAAGGAGCGGCGCGCGCGCAAGCATCAGGCCGAAGAGTTCCTGATCGTCAAGGGGATACAGTTCGTCGCGGGTGATTATCTCTTCCCGGATTCCGGCCAGGAGCGCCTTTTTCATCATCGCTGTTGAGGCGCGAACCGTGCGGTGCCAATAAACCGCGCGGTACATCAGGTATTTGGCAAACAGCACGGATTCCACGCCGGGAATTCCCCGCGAATCGATGGTGATTCCCCGCGCGGGATCGGGGTAAACGCGGCTAAAAATAAAATCCACATCCTGGGCGCCGTAGGGGACGCCGCAGTACCGGGCGTCCCGGTTTAAGTAGTCGAGTTTGTCCGGATCGAGGCAGCCGGAAAGAAGCCGGCGGTAAAAGGGAAGCTCCGCGCCGCTTTCCGCCGTTTCCCCGTAAAAACCCGACCGGGTATCGACAATCGCCGCCGCAAGGTACGGATTGCCCCCCGCGTCTCCTATCAGGCTTTTAAGCGGTTCCGTTACCATGAGGGAGGCGGCGAGGGATTCGTGGGTCCTGAGGGGGAGGTCTTTGAGCGCGTGGGTGTGGGGGAAGTGCCCCAGATCGTGGAGCAGCGCCGCGGCGAGAAAAGAAACCGCGCCTTCGCCGGAAAGCCAGCTATCCGCGCCCCGGTCCGCAAGCGCGAAAAGGAGCCGCCGCGCCAGATGGTACACGCCGATTGAGTGGGACGCCCGGGTATGGGTCGCGCCGGGGTACACCCCAAAAGCCGGCCCCAACTGGAAGATGCGGTTGAGCCGCTGGAACGCCCCGGTCCGGGTAAGCTCCGCGAGGGGGGGCGTCATATAAATATGCCCCCAAAGTACATCCCGCACCGGCTCGGTAAATCCGTCCCGCAGGGCGCTCCAAAAATTCATGCGGTTATCGTAACGGGAACGGCGGCGGAAGGGAAGTGTGTGCAAGCCGCAGTGCGGCGTGAGCACATATTCGGGATTTTATTGCAGGAAATCACGGTAAATTAAACTAAAAGATGGATATATTTCCCCTGGTTATTTGTCGGATTTATGGAAATGTGCGTACAGTAAAAGCGATGAGAGAATATAATGGCCCGGCGATTATCCGTATTTTTGGACAGAATCTCCGGCGTCTGCGCATGAGGAAAAATATTTCCCAACTGTCCCTGGCGTCACGGGCATCCCTGACCCACAATTTTATAAACGAAGTCGAGAATGGCCGCAAATGGATTTCTTCGGAAACATTGGCGCGGCTCGCAACCATTCTCGAAACCGACCCGTTCCAGTTCTTTGTCTGCGATCCGCCGGAAATGGTGGAAACCGGTATTTTTGAAGAATACATGGAAGAGATGATCGATTCCTTTGCAAAGATGGTCAACGATTTTCGTGAAAGCCATCTGAGCCGGGCCGGTCAGCAGGATAGCGCGGCTGCCCCCCGGGCTGACTGAACGGCGTTGTGTCCGCGCCGTCCATGCAGGCGGCGCGGACACGCGTTTTCAGGCGGACACGGGCACGGTTACCGGACGCCCCACAAACCACGTCCCGCCGCACGGGCTCCCCGCTCCAGTTCGCGGAATTCTTCCAGGAAGTGAAAGGGAAAACGGGTGTAGGCGTGGGCGTAGCCTTCGCGTATCAGTTCCGCGTTAAAGCAGCCGGCGCCGGTATAGAGGTAACAGAGCAGGCGGCCGTAACGGTCGCGGAGTTCCCGGTCAAAGGCGAGCAGGACCGTCTGCCCAAGAAGCCGCGATTTGGTGTAGTCGCTGGCCTCCCGGCCAAAATATTCCACCTGCCGGGTGGGATGTACCGTTTCCGGCGTGTCCACGCCGATCATCCGGATGGTTTCGGTGTGGTTAAGTCCCGGCGGCGGATCAGGGATACTGACGCGCACCGTGTCGCCGTCCACGTGGCGGGAAACGCGGGCGCTGACCATACGAGAAACGTCCGCCCGGCTGCTTGCCGCGCCAGGAATGGCGTCGCCAGAAATGGCGTCGCCAGGAATGGCGATATCTACCCGGTACAGGGCTGATCCGGCGGCGCCCTCTCTGGCGGCTGCGGAAGTACCGGGCGTGGTTTCGCCGTCCGGCGGCGGGGGATTGCATACCGCGCAGGGCGTCCGCCCCGCGTTTACGGCTTCATCAATGGTAACGGCGCTTACGCGGGAGGAATTGCGGAGCGTTACGCAGTCTTCCCGGTGGTACCGCGCCCCCGACGGCGTGATAAACACCCATGCCTCCGCCCCGGCGGAAAGGAACAGGACGGCGGCAAGAACCAGCGCCAAGCCAAAACGCCCCCGCGCGTCCGGCGCTTTCAGTCTCATTGTTTTCGCCTTTTTCATGGCGCTCCTCTTAATCCTGGACCGGAACCGGTTGCCGAATATGCCCATCCCCATTAGACTGACGTGTTCTGGGACCCTGCGGCACGGCAGCTTACATGAGCGGCATTGTTTGTGCAACAAACGGCCCGGTTGCCGGGTACGTTTCCGCGGCGCCGTCCCGTATCCGCCGCCGGACCGGACCGCCGGGAGGGAAAGTACGTATGGAAGATAGACCGGAAAGCGCCGGGATGTCAAATATCCCGTGGCAGCGGCCCCATGCCGCACGGTCAGGCGTGGATACGCCGGTGGACAACGCCGCTATTGCCCGTAAGGCGCGGCTCATCAAAATCGCCTCAATCACCGCGCTGCTGGGCAATTTTGCCCTGTCCGCGCTGAAAATCATGCTTGGCATACAATCCGGGAGCCTTGCCGTGCTTGGAGACGGCATTGATTCGGGCGTGGATGTGCTTATCGCCATCATGTCCCTGATCGTGGCCGGAATTATTTCCCGCCCGGCGGACCAGGATCATCCCTGGGGGCATGGCCGCGCGGAAACGGTTGCCACGACGCTTCTCGCCTGTACGCTCTTCTTTGCCGGCGGGCAGCTTATTCTCAATTCCGCCCAAAAACTGATCTTCCGGCGGGAAATCGAAATCCCCGAAGCGGCGGCCTTTGTCGCTGCCGTTATTTCGATTACCGGAAAACTCCTCCTCGCCTGGAGCCAGTACCTGTTTGGCCGCCGCGCCGGTTCCTCCATGCTGAAGGCAAACGCGAAGAATATGGCCGCCGATGTGATCGTCTCCGCCACGGTGCTTCTGGGCCTTGTGCTGGCACAGTGGTTCGGGATGGGTTCGATTGATCTTGTGGCGGCGATAGCCGTGGGTTTTTGGGTGATCAAAAGCGCCGTAGAGATTTTTCTTGAGGCCAACGCCGAATTGATGGACTCCGCCGGAAAGGAATCGTACCGGGCGGTTTTCGACGCGGTGCGCTCCGTGGAAGGCGCGGGAAATCCGCACCGCACGCGGATGCGCCGCATCGCGGGGCGGTGGGACATCAACATCGATATTGAAGTCGCGCCGGAGCTTTCCGTGCGGGAGGCCCACCGTATCGCCAACCGGGTGGAACGGGCCATCAAGGCGCGTGTCGAAGACGTCTACGATATCGTGGTACACATTGAACCCACCGGCGATCACGCAATCACCCCCGGCGAAGGGTTTGGCCTTACCGAGGCGGAGATTCAGCCGACGTAGCTCCCAACACACACAAGGGCGGAGCGGAAGCCCCGCCACTTTTCCGGCGTATTTTACTCACCCGAAAGATTGACGCGCAACGTTCCGGCTCTTTACGAGGTTTGGACGGGCACCGTCAACCACTACTAAAAGTGGCGGCTTGAATGGCGGCCCCTAAAAGGGACCTTATGAGAGTTTTCTGAAACTTCAGGTATTTTTCTATCTTTTGTTCATTTGTTCACTTTTTTATACTTTATGCAAAAAGTTTGGCGCAAATGGCGCCTAACGCCCCCGTTCCGGGCATCCGGCAGCCCGGCAGGGAGTCCGGGGGGTTCAAATTTTTTGCGGATCCCGGTATGCTGACGGTGGATTTGAACGATCGTATCGGGGCGTTGTTTAAGCGCGTTGTTAAACAACCTTCACGGCCAAACGCCGCCGCCTTGAGTTTTCGGGCAAGTCCAATCAAGGAGGGCGTATGATATTTAACCCTGACGCGGAATGTATGGAGGGCGCGGCCCGGAAGGGCCTCCAGCTTGCCCGGCTCAAAAACCTGGTGGAGACCCTGTACGCGAAAGTTCCCTTTTACCGCGAAAAAATGGACGCGCTGGGCGTCCGTCCGGCGGACATTCACCGGCTTGCGGACATTACCCGTCTGCCCTTTACCACAAAAGACGACCTCCGGCAGAACTATCCCCACGGCCTCCTCGCCTGTCCCAAGGACCGGATTGTGGAAGTGCACATGAGTTCCGGTACCACAGGAAAACCGGTGGTGGATGAATACACCCAAAACGACATCAACATTTGGCGCGAGGCCATGGCGCGGACGCTGGCCGGCGGCGGCTGTACCCGGGACGACATTGTACAGAATTGCTACGGTTACGGGCTTTTTACCGGCGGGCCCGGGGCGCACTACGGGGCGATGACCATCGGCGCGGAAGTGCTACCGATGTCGAGCGGCAACACGGACCGGCAGCTTATGGTGATGCAGGATTTCGGTTCTACCATGCTGACCTGCACGCCCTCCTACGCCCTGTACATGGCCGAAGAAGCCGCCGCGGCGGGGATCGATCTCAAAAAATTACCCATCGGCAAGGGATGTTTTGGGGCGGAACCCTGGAGCGAAAATATGCGGAAGGAAATCGAGACGCGCTACGGGATGAAAGCCTATGACATTTACGGCCTTACGGAAATTATCGGGCCGGGCGTTTCTTTTGAGTGCGAAGCGCAAAACGGTCTCCACATCAACGAAGATCTTTTTTACCCGGAAATAATCGACCCCGCGACCGGTGAAACGCTCCCCGTGGGGGAACGGGGAGAACTTGTGTTCACGACGCTCACCAAAGAGGGCACGCCGCTGCTCCGCTACCGCACGCGGGATATCACGTACCTTATTGCTGAACCGTGTTCGTGCGGCAGAACCACGGCGCGGATGCACCGGCTTTTTGGCCGCACCGACGATATGCTGATCATCCGGGGCGTCAACGTATTCCCCAGTCAGATTGAGCACGCCCTTTTTGAAATCGAAGGCACCGAACCGCAGTATGTCATCGTGGTGGATCGCGGCGCGGCGCGCCTTGACGAGGTGGAACTCCAGGTGGAAGTAAAGGAAAAGTTTTTCAGTGATGAAACAAAAAACCTGGAAATTCTCCGCGCGCGGATCGAGGGGGTAATGAAGTCGAAACTCCAGATCGGCGTTAAGGTAAAACTCGTGGAGCCAAAAACGATTGAGCGTTCCATCGGCAAGGCAAAACGGGTTATTGACAAACGGCAGATATAGGACCCGGTGAAACCCGTCCGGGTTTCGCGCGTCCGTAAACCGCCGGGCGGTTCGCCGCAAACCGGCGCAAAAAAAACGCCGCGGACGCCATACCGTGGCGGGGAGGAATTATGGCGATAAAACAAGTATCCGTGTTTCTGGAAAACAGCTCGGGCCGTCTGGGGGAAGTAACCAAAACGCTGGCAAAGGCGGGCATCAACATCCGCGCCATCTCCATTGCCGACACGGCTGATTTCGGTATCCTGCGCCTCATCGTGGACAATGACGGGGCGGCGTTCCGGGTGCTCACCGAAAACGGCTTTACCACGCGCACAACCGACGTGGCGGCGGTGGAAATTGACGACACGCCGGGAAGCCTCGCCAAAATCCTGGATTTTTTTCAGGGCGCGGGCATCAATATCGAATACCTCTATGCCTCGCTGGAAAGCAAGGTGAACAAAGCCGTGATCATTTTCAAAATGGACGATCACGAGACGGGCCTTTCGATCATCCGCGAACACGGTCTGTGCATGATAGATTCGTTCTAGTACACCATGAAGTCTAAAATCTCGGATACAAGTGCCGGAGCTTGATACGGGCATCGGCGGTGGTAAACTGCCAATGCACCGTGGCTTTCTCCGCGTTCCGTGCCGCGGCCCACGC
>JAITGJ010000178.1 GCA_031280705.1 Spirochaetaceae bacterium | reverse complement strand
GTTCCCGCTTTCCGCATCCCATATCTTTACGGCCTGATCCACCGAAGCGGAGACGATGCGCCGCCCGCCGCGCGCCGGGTTGACTCTTTCGCTGCGGCGGGCTACACTTGCAGAACAAGATCAGTCTTCGGGCCTTTAGCTCAGTTGGTTAGAGCTGCGGACTCATAATCCGTAGGTCCCTGGTTCAAGTCCAGGAAGGCCCAGTCATTTCTTATCGTCATTTTTTGGACGCTCCGGCGGGAGGCGGGACTATGCCCGAATGTTCCCGGCGTCCTGGCGCGGGAAGACGGCGGCTCCCTTCCAAAAAAAGGCCCCGCCGCCGGGAGTCTCAAAAGCGGCGGCAGGGCCAGGAGCGTTTCTAAATTCCGTACACTTCGCGTAGATCGATAAAACCCGCTGAACGGGATTCCGCACCAAAAGTGTTAAATTCGAACACCTGTTCATGATTGATGCCCAGGCACGCGCCGACATCGTGCATCGTTTTTGTGTTGAAAAGAATCGCGTTCTGGTTGCCTGCGGAGCGTTCCTCTATCCACGACATGAAATAAATTCCTTCGCGGATTTTCGCATATTTGCAGGGTGAACTCCACATAAGGCCGGGACTGCCGTCTCCCATCATGATGCTCCATGAATATGAAACCGGCGAGGAATAAATATGCTGGGACGCCATCGCCTTGGTATAGGTCCAGGTGAAGGAACGGCCCACCAGCTCCGTGGTAAATCCGTGGCGTTTGTATTTTGGCGGCGTAATGCCGGGCGCTTCGACAATGCCGAACAACCATTCCTGAAGCGGCTCACGGGGATGCGCCGCGTTTCCCATCCGGTTGTAAATGCAGGTTACCAGCCCTTCATCAATATCAAGCGCGATATTCATGGTTTCCATGGGCAGTTTTCCTGTTACCGTATGCGCCATAAAGAAAAGATTGTGATCCGATTCAAACGCCTCGTAACGTTCTTCGCGCCAGTTTTGTTCGCCGTTATAGCGGAAACGCATCGCGTTTTTGCCGCTGATCTCATATTCCCACACCGCCCCGGAATCAAAACGCAGGGAAAAACGCATCCCCTCAAGGCGTTCCGTACAGGGAAGCATCATTTCACTGTTTTCATTGTTCGGGCCGCGGAACGATCCGGTCCAGATGGGCGCCTTCGCGGAAACTTCGTCAATTTCAGCACAGGTCATGGGCCGCGTCATGGTAAACGGCCGGTAGGCAAAGCGGAACCCTTTTTCCATACCCGGCGGAGGCGGCGGCAGTTCAACCGGCGCGGCAGGCGGCTGGAAGGGGCCGTAAGCGGCAAGCTGCCCCAGCAGTTTTCCTTTCGCCGTGTACATGCGGAAAACAGGACGGTTGTTTTCGTCAAGGGCAAGGCGCATACCGGTGGAGCGGAGGGTGTAAAGGTCGAGCAGTTCCAGCACAAAGCCGCCTGAAAATTCAACCTCAACCCGTGAATACAGAAAGTGCCGGTAACTCAGTTCAAGATAATCGGACGGCGCGGTAAAGGTGTCGCCCGCATTCGGCGTGCCCACATCGAGGAACGAAGAACACATCGCGGTGGCATAAATCGTCATTTCGCGTTCCCCGGCATCGTTTTTCCAGAGCAGCGCCTTTCCCGTAAGACGGCCCGTCGGCTCGTGGATTTTTTCACCGCCCCCGCCGCTTCCCGCAATCCGCCCGGAATAAAATACGCGCTGTACTTCGCGCGCGGGAAACGCGGCGCTCCCAAACCAGCACTCACATACCGTGCCGAGGCCGCGCTCAAGGTCGATTGCCGCGGCAAGAAACCGGACCGTTCCGGGAATACGGTGCGCGACAAGATACAGGCCGGAAAGCTCCAGCACGCCGGCCTCCACACGGAGCGGCGCATCGCTGTTTTCCCGCACGGTAACGCTGCCGTCCGTGCCGAAGGTCCAGGCAAAGGACGCTTTTTCGGCGGTAATGTGCACGGTTTTGCCTGCAAGTCCGGCCGAAAAGGGCGTTTTTGCCGAGGGACACGCCGGCGCGCCGTCAAAAATGCCCTGAATTTCAGCGGGCGTTGGGTTTGGATATTCAAACCTGAATTTATCAATCATGTCTTCCTCCTCCATGCTCCTGCCCGCATCAGACCGGCCCGGTACGGACGCGCCGCTTTATGCGCGGCTGATTTTTTATACCACGGGTTTGGGGATTTTGCAACAAAAAAATGATTTTTCGGCATAAAGAAACCATGACCCCGTTGGCCGGACGCCGGTCCGCCTGACTTTTCTTCGGTTTTTTTTAACGTCCCCCTGTTAATAATTACCGCGAGCGGTTAAAATCAGATTACGCTGCCGTACCGCGGCGGAGCCCCCGGCCGCATGCGGGACGCGCGGTTCCGGACGGGAAACTATCTTGCGGGAGTATATTATGGAACTTAAAGGATCAAAAACCTGGGCCAATTTAGAGGCCGCCTTTGCGGGAGAATCCCAGGCGCGGAACAAATATACCTACTATGCGTCAAAGGCCGAAAAGGACGGCTACCGCCAGATCGCGGCGCTGTTCCGGGAAACCGCCGAAAACGAGAAGGAGCACGCCAAAATGTGGTTCAAGCTGCTCCACGGGAACGATATTCCCGGTACGGAGGCGAACCTGCTGGACGCGGCGGAGGGAGAAAACTACGAGTGGACCAGTATGTACGCGGAATTCGCCAAAACCGCCGATGCGGAGGGCTTTAAGGAAATCGCGGCGCTTTTCAAAATGGTCGCCGCTATCGAAAAAACCCACGAAGAGCGCTACCGGAAACTGCTTGCCAATATCAAGGGGGATATTGTTTTCTCGCGGGACGGCGAGCAGATTTGGGAGTGCGCCAACTGCGGGCACATCGTTATCGGGAAAAAAGCGCCGGAACTGTGCCCCGTCTGTAAACACCCCCGCGCGTATTTCCAAATCCGGGCGGCGAACTATTAGGACCGTCTCTTGAAGGCGGTGGTTCAGCGGGTCCGGGACGCACAGGTTACGGTTGACGGAACTGTTTCCGGCAGCATCGGGCGGGGACTCCTCGTGTATCTCGGCGTTGCGCGGGACGACACCGAGGCCGACGCCGCGCGGCTCGCGGAAAAAATCGCCGTGCTCCGTATCTTTAACGATGAAAACGGCAAAATGAACCGTTCGGTACAGGATGCGGGCGGCGGCGTGCTCGCCGTTTCGCAGTTTACGCTTCTCGCCGACGCCCGCAAGGGCCGCCGTCCGTTTTACGGAGAGGCCGCGGAACCGGACGCCGCCCGCCCGCTCTACGAGTATTTTATCGCCCGGATACAAAAAACCGGCCTCCCCTGCGCGGCGGGCGTTTTTCGCGCACACATGGACGTGCGCTGCACCAACGACGGCCCGGTTACGATTATTCTGGATTCACGGGAGTTGGGTTAAACGGCGCGTATGCAAAGTACGGTGCGCGCGTATTCAGGCACGGACCGGCTGGGTACGCGCGCGGCAATTGACTTTCCAGGGGGCCGCGCGGTAGGCTCCTGATCATGCCGTTGTGTACTGTTACTTTTATTATTGAAGGCAGTGAAACCCGATCCGTTCAGGTTTCCCGGGACATGCCGCTTCTTGAAGCCGCCCGGAAGGCCGGCGTGGCAATCGACGCGCCGTGCGGCGGTAACGGAACCTGCGGTAAATGCCGCGTCCGCCTCCTCAAAGGTTCCCTTGCCGATGACGGGCCGTCCCGGCATATCAAGCCGGACGATTATGCGGCGGGGTTCCGCCTCGCCTGTCAAAGCCGTGTAACGGGCGAAGCGGAGGCGCTGGTCCCCGCAAGCGCCCTGGCCTATCAAACGCGGATAAAAATTGCCGATCTGGCCGTTACCCGGGACCGCGAAGTGTACGCCGCTTTCCGGCGGGAGCTTGCCGGGATGGGCATGGGCGGCGATTTGGGACTTGAGGTACTTTCCTTTACGCTGCCGCCGCCTGATCTGGGGGACGCGGCGGCGGACCGGGAACGGCTGCTCCACAAAGCGGCGGAATATCTTGCCGTTGACGAAAACGCCCTGGACCTCGATCTTTACGCCCTGCGGAAACTGCCGCTTCTCCTCAGAAAATCGCGTTTTTCCCTTAATTGCGTGATCAAAAGCGAAGGGGCGCGGAAGACGATACTCAATGTTTACGATTCTGCCGTGTCCGCCGGGGCGGAAAACCGGGCCGTACCGCCGCCGCGCATGGCGGGGCTGGCGATTGACATTGGCACCACAACCGTTTCGATGGCGCTTATCGATCTTGAACTGGGGGACATCGTGGCGATAGGTTCCGCGGGAAACGGGCAAATCCGCTACGGCGCGGACGTGATTAACCGGATCATCGAAAGCGGCCGACCCGGCGGCCTTGAACGGCTCCATACCGCCGTAACGCGGGAATGTATCGAGCCGTTAATCGAACGGCTCTGCGAATCGGCGGGCATTAACCGCGATCAGATTTACCGGGTGGCGGTGGCGGCCAATACGACCATGACGCACTTCTTCATGGGTGTTCCCGGAGAATATATACGCCTTGAGCCATATATTCCGGCGTTTTTCCAGAGCGGCGCTCTTTTTGCGCGGGACCTGGGACTGGGCGTAAACCCCGCCGCAGAGGTGCTGGTAGCGCCCGGCATTGGCAGTTATGTGGGCGGGGACATTACCGCGGGCGTATTTTCTTCCATGATATTCAAACAAACAGGCCCGGCGCTTCTTATCGACCTGGGGACCAACGGGGAACTGGTGTTTGGGAGCGCGGATTTTCTCATGGCCTGCGCCTGTTCCGCCGGGCCCGCGTTTGAGGGCGGGGACATCGGCTGCGGGATGCGGGCTACGGACGGGGCCATTGAGGCCGTTGTCATTGACGGGGAAACCATGACGCCCGCCCTTACCGTGGTGGGCGCGGACAAGCCGCGGGGCATCTGCGGATCGGGCCTTATCGATCTGATCGCGGAACTGTTCCGCGCCGGGATCATCAACGCAAAGGGAAAATTCGTCCGTGAAGACGCGGCGGAGCGGCCCCGGGTGGTCCGGGACGAGTACGGCCTTGCGCGATATATCGCGGTCTTTCCCGAAGCAAGCGGGACGGGAGACGAAATCGCCCTTACCGAGGCGGACATCGACAACTTTATTCGCGCCAAGGGGGCCATTTTTTCCGCCGTCAGAACGATGCTTGCCGCGGTGGATTATCCCGTGGACGCCATCGAGGCCGTATTTGTCGCCGGGGGCATCGGGAGCGGGATCAATATGCAGAGCGCTATACGGATCGGTATGTTCCCGGATCTTCCGCTGGAAAAATTTCACTATATCGGGAACAGCTCGCTCATGGGGGCCTACGCGATGGTCCACTCCCGGCAGGGCGCGGAAACGGTGCGCGACACCGCGCGGGGCATCACCTATCTCGAACTTTCTTCCCACCCCGGTTATATGGACGAATTTGTGGCGGCCTGTTTCCTGCCCCACACCGACGCCGCGCTTTTCGCGGCGGGCGCGTAGTCCGGCGCGGGGCGGCGGGGCTTACGGGCGGCCGTATAACGCGCCCCAGTGCCCCCGGCGGCTTGCGCCGTCAAAGTCCGGTTCGGCGGCGGCCAGAATTTCTTCCAGCAGAAACAGATACTCCCGCCGGGGGATTTCCTCACCGCCGAGCCGTTCAAGGTGGGGCGTGGGCACCTGACAGTCGATAAAGGCAAGTTTATCGGCAAACAGCGTCCGCGCCAGCGTGATAAAGGCGGCTTTGGACGCGTTGGACTTTCGGGCAAACATTGATTCCCCCACAAAAACATTGCCCAGCCTGATGCCGTAACAGCCGCCCGCAAGGTTCCCGCCGTCCCAGGCTTCCGCCGAATGAACCCAGCCGGCGCGATGCAGCGCCGTATAGGCCGCCACAATGTCGTCCGTTATCCACGTTCCGTCCTGCCCGGGGCGCGGGACTTCGGCGCACCCGGCGATCACGGCGGGAAAATCCCGGTCAAAGGAAACCGCGAAATCACCCCGGCGGAGAATTTTTTCCATGGAAGATGAGACATGAAGCTGGCCGGGGAAAATGACAAAACGCGGGTTCGGCGACTGCCAGATAACCGGCTCATCGGCATTGTACCAGGGGAAAATACCCTGCTCGTAGGCGGAAAGCAGCATTCCCGGCGAAAGATTGCCCCCCACGCCGATAATATCGCCCTCGGCATGGAGCGCGGCGGGAAAGGCAAACCGCTCGTATTCGGAAAGCCAGGGAAAGTCCGGGTCCGGTCCCGGTTTCAGGCGGCGCTTTCCCATACTGAGGTTCTTCCGCTACAGAATATCGATGCGGTATTCCCCGTCCCGCCAGTCCGCGCGGGCCGCGCCGCCCGAACTGAGCGCGCCGAAAAGTACCTCGTCCACAAAAAAACTTTTGATTTTGTCTTCCACCAGGCGGCCCACGTTTCGCGCGCCAAATTCCCGGCTGTACCCCTCTTCGGCAAGGCGGGCAAGACACCCTTCGGTAACGTCCAGGGAAACGTTTTTTTCCGCAAGCTGGACGCGGAACCGGTCGAGTTCCTTATTGACGATGGAGGTCATGATCGCTTCGGAAAGATGCCCAAAACGCACCACCGCGTCAAGCCGGTTGCGGAATTCCGGGGTAAAAGTTTTTTCCACGGCGCTGTCAACTTCGGCCTCTCCGGTTATCCGCTCCACAAACCCGATAAGGTTTTTCCCAATGTCCCGCGCCCCGGCGTTGCTCGTCATGATAAGCACCACATTGCGGAAATCGGCCTTTCTGCCGTTATTGTCCGTCAGCGTTGCGTAATCCATTATTTGCAGCAGAATGTTGTACACATCCGGGTGGGCTTTTTCAATTTCGTCCAGAAGCACCACCGCGTGGGGCTGTTTCCGCACCGCGTCGGTAAGGAGGCCGCCCTCTTCGTAGCCCACATACCCCGGCGGCGACCCGATAAGGCGGGATACCGTGTGCCGTTCCTGATACTCGCTCATGTCAAAACGGTGCATGGTAACCCCAAGAATGTCCGCAAGCTGCCGGGCAAGCTCTGTTTTGCCAACCCCGGTCGGCCCCACAAACAGGAAGTTTGCCACGGGCTTGCCCTCTCCCCGGAATCCCGCGCGGCTCCGCTTTACCGCGCGGACCACGGCGCTCACCGCCGTATCCTGGCCAAATACCCGCGCGGCAAGTTTTTCCTCCAGCCCCTTGAGCCGGTCCTTTTCGGTTTCCCCCACGGAACGTTCCGGGATGCGGGCGATCCGGGAAATTACCGTTTCGATTTGGGGCAGATCAATGGCGATAATTTCCGTGGCCGCGTCCGCGCCCGTGGTTTCCGCGCTTTCCACCGGTTCGTTCGCGGCAAATTCCCCGCGGCGGCGGAAGGCTTCGATACGCGCGAGCGCTCCCGCCTCATCTATCACGTCGATAGCCTTGTCCGGGAGCCGCCGTTCAGTAATAAACTGCGCCGAAAGCCGCACCGCGCCCTCAAGGGCTTCATCGGAATACGTTACCTGATGGTACGCTTCATATTTTGATTTAAGGCCCCGGATAATGGAAACGGCGTCGTCAACGCCGGGTTCGTTTATGTCGATTTTCTGAAACCGGCGCGACAGGGCGCGATCTTTATCAAAAAACTTGCCGTATTCTTCGTGGGTGGTGGAGCCGATACAGCGGATTTTTCCCGAAGTAAGCGCGGGTTTCAGCAGATTGGACGCGTCCAGCGCCCCGCCGGAAACGGCGCCCGCGCCGACCAGCGTGTGAATTTCATCAATAAAGAGAATTGCCTTTTGTTTTTTGAGCATATCTTCTATAACGCGCTTGACCCGTTCCTCAAAATCGCCCCGGTACTTGGTTCCCGCCAAAAGTGAACCCATATCCAGGGAGAAAATGGCAAAATCCCGCAGGGTGGGCGGCACGTTTCCCGATACAATACGCTGGGCAAGGCCCTCGGTGATGGCGGTTTTCCCCACGCCGGAATCGCCCACATGGACGGGGTTATTTTTAAGGCGGCGGCAGAGCACCTGCACCGTGCGGTCCAGTTCCGCTTCCCGCCCGATAACCGGTTCCAGCTTGCCTTCCCGCGCCAGGGCGGTCAGGTCCGTGGCGTACCGGTCCAGGGCGCTTTTTTTCCCGCTCCGGCTTTTTGCCATATCGCCGGCAAATCTGCCATCGGCATACCGCCCTTCGGGGGTTTCGCCCGCCTCTTCCCGCTCTTCGCCGGAGGCTTCCTCAAAACGCCGCGCGTGCGGCCCAAAGGGAAGCGGCCCATAGGGCGGCGGAAACGGCGGCGGCCCGTAGCCGTAGGAAAAGCGCGGATCGTCCTCAAACCCGTGCGAAATGTTTTCCAGCAGAATAAGCCGCGTGCTGATCCCCGCCTTGCGGAGGAAATAGGCGCAGTAATTCCGCTCTTCATCGTACAGGGACACGATAAGGTCCGCCACATCCAGCACATCTTTCTGGGCGGACTGGGTATGCAGCACCGCCCGTTCCATCACACTGTTGAACGCGGCGGTCTGCTTGGGTTCTTCGCCGCTGCTGATAATCCGGACTTTGCGGGCAAAATACTCTTCCATCCCGTTTTTTATCGCGTCAAGATTTGCGCCGCAGCCTGCGAGAATAACCTGGACTTCTTCAAACGAAAGCGCCGCATACAGAATATGCTCAGGCGTCAGGTATTCGTGGCTGCGTAGTTTTGCTTCGTTATACGCGGCGCTGATGATGGCCTGCACATGACGGCTTATATTCATTACAGTTCTCCCCCCGCGCAAACGGGTTTGCGTGCGTCCATGGGCCAATGGTTTTTATCATTGGCCCCATTAACAAACAATAGTAGAAAACATGGAAAAAAACAAATGAACCGGCCGGGCCGCGCACGGCCGGGCCGCATACGGCCATTCCTAGCAGGGCTCCACCCCGCAGCGAAGCGGGAATTCGTGCTCCCGCGCGAGGCTGTGTACCTGCTCCCGCTTGGTAATGGCGATATCCCAGGAATAGGAACCGGCCCTCCCCCGGCCATCCTGATGCACGTCCAGCATGATGCGGTTGGCCTCCGCCTCGTCCTTATGGAAAATCCGCATAAGGATGGCGACGACAAAATCCATCGTGGTGTAGTCATCGTTGAGGAGGATAACCTGATAGTCTTCCGGCTCCTTGAGCCGCTCAACATTCCGCGTGGCGAACTGTATTCCGTCTTCCAATACCGGCGGCATGGTCTAAGATTATCCAAAAGATCGTATAAAAACAAGAGCCGAAAAATGAAGCGCCCCCCCCCCGGCTAGGGGGGCCGGGGGGGGGGGGGGGGGGGGGGGGGGGGGGGGGGGGGGGGGGCGGGGGGGCGTGGGGGGGCGCGGGGGGGGGCGGGGGCGGGGCGGGGGGGGGGGGGGGGGGGGGGGGGGGGGGGGGGGGGGGGGGGGGGGGGG
>JAITGJ010000150.1 GCA_031280705.1 Spirochaetaceae bacterium | reverse complement strand
TGTGAAATAACCAACCGGGTTATTGAACAAGTCCAATGTATTTGACACCAAAGAATGAATATATTAAGATTAGATGAAGGGAAATGGAATAAAAATGTTTTTGGAGAAAATTTGATGATATTTATTGGATTTTTACTTATTTCGGCAATATTTTTTCTTTACGCCTATCTTGCTGGCAATGTTGGATATTTTATAAATATTGATAGTATTCCGGTGATTATTTGTGCATTGATTTTCTTTTCTCTATGTACATTTCACTGGAAAGAATTTATAAAAGGGATAAAATCTATGTTTATTTTTAATATAAAAACATTTACAGGGTGTATAAAAACCGCACGGCATTATAAGTCAATGATGTTTATTTCTATTTTTGCTGGAATTATATCAACATTTCAGGGGCTGATTTTTTATTTTTTAACAATACATGATTTTCCTGAAAAATCAATGGAAATTTCATTTACAACAGCACTGTCTTATGCATCATTTAGTACGGTGTATGCATTAATGATAAGTATGTTTTTACTTTATCCAATTTATTTATTGCATAACGGTAAATGTAACAAATAAAATAAATGGAGTACGCCTCATGCACATAACAAATCTGTTTACGCGCCCCGGCCTTACCGGCCCTTGGCTTTGCCAAGGACGCCGCCTACGGCGGGCTTGGCCTCCATTCGGGCTATCAGTCGTCTGCGGCTCCTTCCCCCGCCTCATTCCGCACATTTTGCCGGCCCTGGTTGCGTACCTTCGGTACGATGGCCTTATCCGGACCAGCAAAACGCCGTAAACAGCCGGAATGTTAAGCGCAATTCTGCCCTGACGTCATTGAAAAATAATAGAGTTGTTCGGAAACTGCGCCAGTCTGGTGAAGTTTCCGAACAACTCTCATAACTTCCAACGATTGAGAAAGCATCACGCGGTTTTTTTATCATGCCTGGGATTGCAAACAGGGCCGAAGTCCCCCTCAATAGTTATCGGTTTACCCGGTACGCTGAATGGGACCGTGACTGCATTTATTATGTTCCGTCTTGCAGCCGGCAGGAGCCAATACTGCGGTCAGTAGCGGCGGTAAAAACGGTATTTTGGAGTGTTTGAGCATAAAAATATGCCCGGGCAGACAACGCCCGGCGGCGCAGGTGAACCGGCGGCAGGGGTGCCCCGGCAGTATTATGATGGGGTATCCGCCCGCCGCAGGTCCAGTTCTCCGGGCCGGGAGACGCCGTGCTGTTTCATATATGCGGCGATACCGTCAATAATTTCCGGGATGACGCGGGGACGCGCAAAAACAGCGGAACCCACTTCCACTGCGGAAGCGCCCGCCATGAGAAATTCCAGCGCGTCATTGGCCGAGGCGATCCCGCCCATGCCAATAAGGGGGACCTGTACCGCTCCGCGGAGTTCCCAAACCATGCGGAGGGCAATCGGCCTTATGGCCGGGCCCGATAAACCGGCGGTAACATTGTCGAACACGGGCCGCCGTTTTTGAATGTCTATTGCCATCGCCTTGAAGGTATTGACGAGAGAAAGGCCGTCCGCTCCCGCGTCAACGCAGGCGCGGGCCACTGCCACAAGGTCTCCCGCGTTGGGCGACAGTTTTACAATCAGCGGCTTTTGTGCGGCGCGGCGCACCGCCTGTGTTACCCGTGCGGCAGCGGCGGGCTCAAGCCCAAACGCCATGCCCCCGGCCCTGACATTGGGGCAGGAAATATTGAGTTCTATCATGCCGATTTCCGTACTATCGAGCCTCCGGGCCCCTTCCGCGTATTCTTCAATGGTGGCCCCCGACAGATTTACTATCACCACCGGGGCACGGCGGCAGAGGCGCGGGAGTTCATTTTCGATAAACGCCTGAATGCCGGGATTTTCAAGGCCGATGGAATTAAGCAGTCCCGACGGCGTTTCGTGAAGCCGCGTTCCCGTGTTGCCGCTCCGGGGGGTGAGCGTAAGGCCCTTGGTAACAATGCCGCCGAGCCGCTCCACATCAAGAAGACCGGCGTATTCACTGCCGTAGCCGAATGTACCGGACGCGGCAATAACCGGATTCCTGAAACGTACCCCCGCGATGGTTACCGAAAGATCGGGCGCGCTTCCCCCGGCGGTATTACGGTCATGCATCAAAACAGGTGCTCCCCCAATGATTTTGCACATGCTGAATGACCGGGAAACTGTCATTAAGAGATGACATCACGAGCATTGAAGATTGGTCCGTCATGCTGACGGGCCGCGCGGCGAAAAACCTGTTGTTAAAAGATAACATCGCACGCATTGAAGATTGGCCCGTCAGCACAACACCGGCGGTTTCCGTTTGCGGTAGTAACCGTACAGCCAAGACAGGCCCCCACTCCGCAGGCCATGCGGCGCTCCATGCTGACATAACAGGGAACCGCGTGTGCCCGGCATAGTTCCGCCGCTTTTTTCAGCATGGGTTCAGGGCCGCAAACAAACACGGCGCGGTAGTCCGCCGGGTCAAAAAAATCAAGAATCCGGCCCTGCCGGTTAGCGCCGCCTCCTTTCGGAGCATCGCCTCTTTCCGAGACGCCGCCTGCTTCAACGGCGATAACCAGGTTCCGGCTCCCGGACAGGGCGGCCCCCAAAAGGGCTTTTTTTTCGCCACTGTCCGGCGCTGTTTTGAATCCGGCATAAAAATCGTAACGCTTTGCCGGGAGTTCAGCCGCAAAAGCGGCAAGCGGCGCGAGGCCGATACCGCCGCCGACAAGCGCGATCCGGTTTTTGCCGCGCATATTTTCACCGGGCGGCGGCATAAAGTCCGCCCACCGGTTTCCAAGCGGCCCGGTCAGTTCCGCCTCTTCGCCGGGGCGCATGGCCGACAGTTCTTCGGTTCCCCGTCCCCGGACCGCCGCAAGAAAACGGAGCGTTCCCGCGTCAAAAGCAGCCGCGCTCAGGGGCCGCCCCAAAAATACGGAAGTCCGCCGGGGCCGCACCATAAAAAACTGTCCCGCGCGGGGAGGCGGGAACGTCCATTCAAAATCCATGCAAAAGACGGCAGAATTGATGAATTTACTTTCGATAAGTTTTGCGGCGCGGAATGTTTTTTGTGCGCCGTTTTGACCGGGCGCGGTTTCCGGAAAAGCGCCGCGCGGTTTTTCGCTCATGGTCCGTTTCCGGCGCTGTCCACGGCGGCCGCCGCGCGGATGGCGCCGCGCATGGCGATGACCGCTTCCCGCGCGGCGCGGGCGGCGAAGGCGTTATCCGCGTCCTCGAGGGCGTTCCCGGTTTCCGAACCGGCCTTTTCGGTCCAGGCGCAAAGAATTGAGCGGGAAGCATTTACAACGCCGCCGTTGCCGTCCCGAAGAAGCGCCGCGGCGTCATCAGCCGCGCCGCCCTGCGCGCCGTAACCGGGAATCAGGAAAAAAAGCGAATCATATTTTTCGCGGATACGCGCCGCTTCATTCCTGTCAGTACAGCCTGCCACCGCGCCAAACGCTCCGTAACCGTGCACTCCCTGATGCCGCCGCGCAATGATTGACAGTTTTTCTCCCACCACATCGTAGAGCCTCCGGCCGCCGCGTCCCGTTGCGTCCTGATTTATCGTGAGGAATTCAAAATCGCGCATCCCCGGATTGCTGGTGAGGAGAAGCACAAACGCTCCCTTGCCCTTTGTTTCGGCCCAGGAAAGCCAGGGCTCAATGGTATCCATCCCCATATAGGGCGAAAGGGTTACAAAGTCAGCTTCAAAATCGCCGTCAAAATGGGCTTTCGCGTAGCGCCGCGCCGTATCGGAAATGTCCCCGCGCTTGCAGTCGGCAATAACAAGCGCGCCCCGCGCACGGATATACGACAGTGTTTCCGCGTATGTGCGGAGTCCCGCAAGCCCCGCTTCCTCGTAACAGGCGATTTGCACCTTGTAACAGGCGGCGGCGTCAATGGTCGCGTCAATAATTGCCCGGTTAAAGGCAAGCACCGCTTCGGCACCGGACGCCGCCCGGGCGCGTTCGCGGGGTGGAACATAATCCGCCGCCGTATCAAGGCCGACACAAACATTGCCTTTTTCCGCCGCCGCTTCCCAAAGCCTGTCCATATTGTACATATTTACTGTTTCCTGCTGGACCGCCGCCTAAAAACCGGGCGACACAAATACGGGGCGTCCCTGACGTATGGTCATAAGCACCCGGCCCCTGAGTTCCCTGCCTGTACAGGGAGAATTTTTTCCCCGCGACCTAAAAAGCGCGGGATCCACGGTCCAGTTGGCGGAAGCATCAACAACAAAAAAATCGGCACGGCAGCCGGGAACGATGCGGCCCCGGTCGGCAAGGCCGAGAATACGCGCGGGCGCGCCGCTCATAAGCGAGGCGAGCCGGGGAAGGCTCAGACGATCCTCCCGTACCAGTTCCGTAAGGCAGATGGAAAACGCCGTTTCAAAGCCCGTAAAGCCCGCCGCGCCGCCCTCCTTATCGCTCCGTGTATGCGGCGCGTGATCCGTGGCGATGGCATCAATCGTGCCGTCCAGCACCGCGGCGATGAGCGCCTGCCGGTCAAGCGCGCTCCTCAAGGGGGGATTTACCAGGCCGTGGGTTTCGCTTCCCAGTTCCGCGGCGTCTTCCTCCGAGAGAAACAGATGATGCGGCGTAACTTCGGCGCTCAGCACAAAACCTCCGGCCGCGCCGCCGCGTTCCGCTTTTGCCGCGCGTATCATTTCCGCCGCTTCAAGCGTGGAAACATGCGCGATGTGTATATGGCAGCCGGTCTTTTTCCCCAGTTCGATGGCGCGGCGCACGCCGTTTATTTCTTCCATGCGGCTCCACACCGCCCGCGCTTTTCCCGATTTCCGCGCGGCCTGGGATTCGATACTGCCCAATTCAGCGTGCACGCTCACCACGACGCCGGCCCGCCGCGCTTCTTCCAGCGCCGCGGTAAAGAGCGCGCTGTTTGCGAGGTCCTTGCCATCTTCGGAAAGGATACGCACCACACCGCCCGCCCCGGCAACGGGAAGTTTGACAATGCCGGAAAGTTCCTTACCCTCCATGCCGCGGGAAAGGGCCATGGCCGGAAAAAGGTCGATCAAATCGAGCGCGTCCGCGCGCGCCCTGAGGGAAATGACCGCTTCCCGCGTGTCGAGCACAGGATGTGTGTTGGCCATACACACGACCGTCCCGTACCCGCCGGCGGCGGCGGCAAGGGAAGCCGATTCCAGCGTTTCTTTTTCCGGAAAGCCGGGGTCCCGGAAATGGGCGTGCAGATCAACCAGCGC
Source organism: Spirochaetaceae bacterium (assembly GCA_031280705.1). Lineage (GTDB taxonomy): Bacteria > Spirochaetota > Spirochaetia > Treponematales > Breznakiellaceae > JAISQV01. Next base: position 1,809 of record JAITGJ010000150.1, on the reverse strand, counting down.
GGGGAGCAGGGTAAGCCCCCATTTATCGGTGCCCTCGCCGCCGTCGATTACCATATCGGCGTTTTGGATATGCCGGACGATCCGGCGGTCCGAAAGAAGATCGCCTGAGTCTTCGGAATAACCGCCGGGACCGGGAATGACATCCCGGATAATGCCGTCTTCCGCAATGACAGAACCGAGAATGTTTACCCCTTCGTCGATGATGCGGAAATTTTTAAGAACCGTTTTCCGTCCCATGTTTTGCCTCCCATGCAGGCCGTAAACCCAGTGGTTTCCGGCTGTTTATTTCATCACGCCGCCCGGCTCCGGCGGGCCGCGCCCGTCAGCCAAAGTCAACCGCCGCCCGCGCTTCATCACAGTATTCACAGCGGTAGGTTCTGAGCTCCGGATTTTCCAGGTAGAACACGTGGGGGATATAGTGTTCGGTGGAAGTAACGCACCGGGGATTTTTGCAGAGCAGTACATTTTCTACCCGTTCCGGAAGCTGGAGTTTTATCTTTCCGGTTATTTTACCGTTTTCGATAACATTGACCGTGATATGGGGATCGATAAGCCCCAGAATATCAAAATTAATCGTAATGGTGTTGTCAATTTTGATAATATCCTTTTTCCCCATGCGCCGCGAATTCGCGTTTACCACAAACGCTACTGTGTAGTCCGCCCGGTCAAGGCCCAGCCAGTTAAAAATGCGGATGCCGTGCCCCGCCCGGATATGATCAATAACAATGCCGTTTTTTATCTGCGCGATATTAAGCATTACGCCGCCCCCAAAATGGACGCGAGCAGGGCCATGCGTATATACATGCCGTATTGTGCCTGTTTGAAATACGCGGCGCGGCTGTCGCGGTCAACCTCAACGGCGATTTCGTTTACCCGGGGAAGGGGGTGCAGCACGATCATGTCCCGTTTCGCAAGGCTCATTTTTTCGCCGTCCAGGATATAGGTGTCCTTGAGGCGGATATAATCCTCCTCGTTAAAGAACCGTTCCCGCTGGACGCGGGTCATGTAAAGCACGTCGAGTTCGCCCATCACTTTTTCAAGACTGTCCGTTTCCTCTACGGAAGCGCCCGCTTTTATGAGGATGTCCCGTGTGATGTATTCAGGTGAGCGGAGTTCCGGCGGGGAAATGAAGATAAAGCGCACGCCCGGATACCGGGACAGGGCCTTTGCCAGGGAATGCACCGTGCGCCCGAATTTCAGGTCTCCGCAAAAGCCCACGGTAAGGCCCGTCAGTGCGCCGCCGAGGGCCGCGCTCCCCGGCGCTCCCCGCAGCCGCTTTATGGTAAGCAGGTCCGTTAGGGTTTGGGTTGGGTGATGATGCCCGCCGTCTCCGGCGTTTATCACGGGCGCCGCCGAATACCGGGACGCGAGCAGCGCCGCGCCCTCTTTGGGATTCCGCATCACAATCGCGTCGGCATACGACGCGGCCATGCGTATCGTGTCGGCGAGGCTTTCGCCTTTTGCCGCGGAGCTTGACCCCGGTTCCGCAAAGCCGAGGCAGTTCCCGCCCAAACGCATCATGGCCGCCTCAAAACTGAGCCGCGTTCTGGTGGAAGGTTCAAAAAACAGGGTTGCCAGAAGTTTGCCCCGGCAGCTTTCCCGTAAATAGCTCTGATCCGCCTCAATACGTTCGGCAAGCACAAAAAGTTCATCCAGCTCTTCAATGCTGAAGTCGCCGGGCTCAACCAAATGCCGTCCCGTTATCATTTCCCCTCCTTGAGACAGGGCCCCAAAACGCCGCCGGAGGAATTGCCCGGAAACCGCGCCGCACGGGGGCGGGGCAGAATGCCCAGCGTTTCTGAATACCCC
>JAITGJ010000204.1 GCA_031280705.1 Spirochaetaceae bacterium | reverse complement strand
TTTTTAAAATTTTTTTTTTAAAAAATTTTTTAGCAAAATTGGAAAAAAACTGGAATGTTTTCGGGTCCGGGTTTTGGTGGTCCTTGGCTTTGCCATGGACGCCGCCATGCGGCCAGGCATAGGTTATGCCCCCCCCCCCCCCAGCATTTGTGGTAAATCCACAAACGCCCAAACCTAAACCGCTATGCGGTTTGGACGCGCCTCATTTGGGCGGCAGCGCTATTCCCGCACGGAAAGGCCCCGGATCAGTACCGTCTCAAAAACCGCGCAGAATTCCTTCGCGTCCACCGGGGTACGGCGGTAATCGGCATTGGAACCAGCGTGGGCGAACCATTCCTCAAAGGAAACCGTGCGGCCCACATTGCCATAGCCGATGGCCGTTTTACGGCAGGGAATTGCCTTCGCCGCCTCCAGCCAGTCGGCAAGATCGTCCTGAAAATCGCTGATGATAAAAAATCCTGAATTGTCGTTCAGGTACTGTTTGCAGTATTCAATGCCATCGGCAAGAATGGTACCGCCCCCTGAAGGGATATTTTGTACGTCCGTAATGGCCCGGTCACCGCACAGATTGTCCGACCAGGCGATGAGGCGGCTTTTCCGGCGGTCAAACACGCCCTCGGACTGGACGATAGTGGCCGTAACCCGCTTGATGAACGCCGCAGGAACGCTGCCCGATACATCGAGCAGTATGCACACATTGTTCTGCGTATAGTTTTCCTCACGGTAACGGCGGGGAATCAGCATGGCGGAATCGAATTTATTCCGGTTTACGTTATAAAGAACATCTTCAACAAGGCGGCTTTTTTTGAGGTACAGGCTCCGTTCGCGCAGTATCCGTACCAGATCTTCCACATCAGCACATTCGGTAATTTCACGGGAAATGCGCGCGTTGGAAAAACCCGTGGAGTGGCCCTCGCGTACCGTTTCGTTTTCACCTTCGCCTTCCTGTTCCTGCCTGAGTATTGCCGCGCGGGTTTCGTACTGTTCCTGAATCAGGTCTTCCGCTTCTTTCGCGGTATTGTAGGAAGTTACATCGCCGGAGCGAATCCGCCGCTCGCTTCCCGAACCGATAGCGTCAAGAAAAAAAGGAGAATCCATGTACAAAAAACTCATATAGCTTACCCAGTCCAGTCCCCGGGGCCAGTTTTCTTTTGGATAAATAAAATTTTCCGCCTCTTTTCCGTCCAGCACGCGGTCTCTGAGCCTGGACAGCATTTCCATTGCATCGCTTACCGTGAATACCTGCTCGTTTAGCTGATGAAAATACCGGTAGCGGTTGAGGAATGCAAGGGCCGTGTCCCAGTCATCGTGGAATAATTTACTGTTTATTTCCATGGCCTGGGCAATGTCGGAAAAGCGGTTATAAATATACGTTGAATACAGGCCCGTGAGCGCCTTGACGTTGAGATTGGCGGGCAGGCGGGAAAGAATCGTATTCATGCTGCTTTTGAAAAACTGTTCAAACTGCTGCCGGTGATTGAACGGGCGGTTAAAATGATTAAAAAGAATGTGCCCTTTTTCAAAAAGATCGCGGATCATCCAGGTGGGAACATCGGCATCGCGGGCAATGTAAATGCCGTATTCGCCGCGCATGGCCCGGTAGGAAAAACTGATGGGCGCTTTTTTTACCCGCCGGTTTTTGATGTAGCTTATCTGTATGTTGAGGCTGGCAATAAGGCGGCTCGTCCGCTGGTACCGGGCCGGTTCCCACTCATTGTCAAGATTATAAATATCCGCCACGAGCCGCCGCAAAACGTCCCGCTCCTCCATGGAAACGGTCTTTTTATCCCGAAGGATGGTCCGGAGCACAGTGATCCGCCCGTCAAGGTCCTCTGGGGCGGCGGATACGGCGGACACAAAAACTACCCCGACAGGGAGGCCGTCATCATTTCAAGCGCCTCGCTCATGCAGTCTTCGTAGGCATTCTTTATGTTTTTGAGAAAGCCGATTGTTTCCCCCCGGCTTTCGCTGCCGGAAACAGATTCATCATCCTGGAGCAGCGAAACAAGATAATCAATGCGCTGCATGTCATTGGAAAAGCGGTAAAGCTCCGCCCGGTCCCGGATGATTTTCTGCCGCAGGGCCGCCGCGTCTTCCGCCGCCGTTCCGTACACCGCTCCGATACGGGCGATGAGGGCGGCGAGGTTTGGATCATCCGCACTCGCAAAAATATCCGATTCGTGGAAGAGCACCCATTCCTGAATGGCGTCGGCCACTTCCTTGTCCGAAAAATCGAGCAGTGTTTGTACCGCTGTCTGCTCTGCCGCGCCGGGGCCGCCCCGCAGTCCCGCGTACAGCTTGAGGTACAGCGCGGCGATGCTTTTGAGGTAACTTTGCTGCTGCTTGTCGTTGAAGGTATTGGTTCCCATGCCGATGAGGCCGTACACCATGTTGATCATCGCCGTGCCGGAACGGGTCTCGTCGAGTCCCTTTCGCAAAAATGAAAGAGTGATGCGGTATAGATAGGAAACCGTGCGTCCCGTAATAAAGTTGTATACATACCGGGTGTTGCCTTCGTAAATATTGTTGTACACCTGATTGTTGATGTCCATCGTATAGAAGCGGGTCTTGTCGGTATTGTCAATTTCTTCAAATGCGGGAAAAACGGTGCGGAACAAAATTTTAAGGGACTGGCGGACAACGGCGCGGTCGCTCTCGCCGATCTCCCGCTTTTCATACACCGGCAGGTCCTTGAGGAGGTCTCCATCTTCCTGGAGAAATTCGTTCAGAAAACTGTCATTATTGTCATAGCGCAGGTTAACGATGCAGAACCGGTTCAGGATCGGCGCCATCATATTAAACTGCCAGGGGATATTCTGCTTGTAATTTGCCGCCGCGATAACCAGGGTTGACGGGGGAAGTTTTTTGCCGTGGCCGATGGTGCGTTCAAAAACAAGCTGGAGCAGCGCGCCCTGTACATTTTCCTGCGCGGTGCTGAGCTCGTCCAGAAACAGCACCGACGGCACGCCCCCGGCTTCCTTTGCGATGATGGTCCGGTACCAGTGGGGCGCAAGCAGTTCCAGGTATTGCTCGCCCGTGGCCCGGTCTTCGGTGCGCACCTGAAACCCCAGAATTTCCTCCTGGGAAAAACGCGAACCGATCAGGGTCTCGATGTGATACCGGTTGCGGCGCGCCCAATTGACCACCACCGTGGACTTTGCCAGACCCGGATTGGCGATGAGAAGCACGGGAACCTGACTGTCCCGCGTGATTTCGATAGCCAGTTCTATCTGATCGCGGATCCGGTTGACGTTGTCCATCAGTCGGGCAAGGCGGATTTGAACCGCCGGCCTCCTGGTCCCGAACCAGGCGCGCTACCAGCTGCGCTATTGCCCGTATTAAGGAAAAAACCCGTCCGGCGGACGGGCCTCCCCATTTTTGGGGAAGCCCTGCCCCCCCCATAATCCGTGGAGCTTTACCAAAGGTAAAACTCCCCCTGCCAACGTCCCGCAAGGACTTTGGCAAAACATCTGTTGCCTTTTCTCCGCATGTGCGAAGCGGGGATTCCGGCCAGGCCCTTCCCCGGGCTTTCAGGCAACAGGAGTTTTGCGATGAACAAAACGCTATTGCCTGGCGTTTTGACCGGTTTTGCCCCCATACATGGGCCAAAACCTTGACGACGGGAGCGACGGGGCTTGAACCCGCGATCTCCGGCTTGACAGGCCAGCGTGATAAACCAGCTTCACTACGCCCCCAGAAGATGTTTCATCTTAATCTGCAACGGGAAAAAATGTCAAGCCCCATAACCCGTACGAAAAACGAACCCCGCCTGGGCGCGATGACGCCCGGGGCCGCCGCCGGCCTCGGGGAGGGGGCGCGGAAAAACAGACCCCGGCCAGGAAAGGCCGTAAAGCGGGTACAGCCCTGTCCGTGCTATCGCCGCCCACATAGAGCCGCGGTCCTGGCAGGTAAGGCAGGCTGTTTTCCCCTGCAAAAAACGGGGTCCGCTGGGCGGCAACCGGCCGCGTTTTCTCCCGGTCAAGGCTCCCCCTAATGGGTGCCTTTCTATAATGTGGACACATTATAGAAAGACTTCATTGAAAATCGCATTTTCGCAGCCTTTAGGCGAGAAAATGCAAGGTCTGTCCGCAAAGTAACCGACTTTGTGGACAGACACTCATTACGGGACCTGTATGATGCCCTATCATACAGCGATCGTAATTTATGGATTTTTCAGCGGTATTTTTTGCGTTTGCGGGAGAATTTTTTAAAGTCCTTCCCCCAACTCCCGCTGCGCCGGATCCTCCCGGCTGCCCGGGCCGGACGCTGCACGGGCAAGTTCTCCGGCCTTGGCTTCCCACTCCTGGCTTTTTGCTTCCACTTCGGCGTGGATGCGATCCAGGCGCATCTTTGCGCTCCGGGCCTTTTCCGCCGATGTATACACTTCGGGCCGTGCCAGTTCAGTTTCCAGCGCGGTTTTTTCCGCCTCAAGTTTTTCCAGCGCGGCGAGAATTTCCTGCTCCTCTTTTGCAAGCCGCCGTATCGCGGTCTGCCGCCGCTTCGCGGCCTCCCGCTGTTCCGAGGCGCTTATCCCCGGGCCGCCCGCCAAAGACGGGCTTCCCGCTTTAACAAGAATCGTTTTGGGAAGCTGCCTGGCCGGCGCCGCCTCCGCCGCCGGTTTTTCGCCCGCATCCGGCACAGCGGCAGGTTCCACGCGCGCCGGAGGAGGCGCTTCCATTCCTTCGCGGGCGATCCGGTCAAGATAGTAGCCATAATCGCCATAAAAAAGCCGGTGCCGCGCAAAACCGGAAACCGGCCGCCCTTCGGCATCGCGGGGATTTGCCCGCAGTTCCAGTGTTTTTGAGGACAGCGCTTCCATAAAGGCGCGATCGTGGGAAACAAAAATTACCGTGCCGGAAAATTTTTTCAGGGTGTCCAGCAGAATATCTTTTGAATAAATATCAAGGTGATTGGTCGGTTCGTCAAGGATCAAAAGATTCACCGGGCGCAGCAGCATTTTAAGCAGGGCGAGGCGGCTTTTTTCGCCTCCCGAAAGTACGCTTACGCTTTTGTAAACATCATCGCCCCGGAAAAGAAAAGCGCCCAGCATATCGCGCACCCGTGGAACAAGCGCCGTGGGGGCTTCGCGTTCCATGAATTCCAGTACCGAAAGCGCCGTTCCTGTTTCGTCCCCGGTGATGCCGGTGAGGGCTTCGGCGGCGTCCTGCGAGAAATACCCCGGCGCGATGCCCGCGCCGTAACGCAGTTCTCCCTCAAAACCGGGATCTTCCCCGGCAAGGATGCGGAGCAGGGTGGTTTTTCCGGCGCCGTTTCGGCCAACCACGACAAGCCGCTCCCCCGCATCAAGATCAAGATCAAGGCCCTCAATGACGCGCCGTGTTCCATAGGCCTTTCCGATTCCCCGCAGCGAAAGCGCCGTGCGGCCCGATCGGGGCGGCGGCGGAAATGTAATGTTGATTTTTTTAAGCGATTCGGGAAGTTCGACCCGTTCCATTTTTTCAAGTTTTTTTATCCGTTCCTGTACCATCGCGGCCTTGCTCGCCTTATAACGGAAACGCCGGATCAAATCTTCGGATTTTGCGATTTCTTCCTGCTGCTCCGCGTATCGTTTTCGGAGGCTTTCGTTTTCTGTTTCGCGCGCCGCCTCATAGGCACTGTAATTTCCCGCGTAGCGTTTCAAACTTCCCTGGAAAATTTCGTACACTTCGTTGACGGTTACATCGAGAAAATAACGGTCATGCGACACAAGAATATAGCCGCCGGAAAAAGCGCGGAGCCAGTCTTCAAGCCAGCCGCGCGCCTCAATGTCGAGGTAGTTTGTGGGTTCGTCGAGCAGCAAAATATCGGGCGATTCAAGCAGCGCTTTTGCCAGGGCGATGCGCATCTGCCAGCCGCCCGAGAATTCTTCCGCCCGCCTGTTCCGGTCGTTTTCCGAAAAGCCAAGCCCCGAGAGCACCATGGAAATGGTTTCTTCGCGGCGGTAGTAACCGGAATTCTCTACCGCGTCCTGCAGCCTTTGGTATTCCGCGAGCAGTAACGCTGTTTTTCTGTCATCGGTTTCGCTTTTTTCAAGTTCCTGTCCAATGCCGTCCATTGCGTTTACCAGCGCGGCGATGCTGTCGTAGGCGGCCTCCGCCTCTTCCCGGAGGGTCCGCCCCCGGTGGACAATCCCCGACTGGGGAAGCCAGGAAAGCCGGGAGCCTTTTTGCACCGCCCGTTCGCCTGAATCGGCGGCCATATTCCCGGCAATGACCCTGAGCAGCGTGGATTTTCCCGAACCGTTGACCCCGGCAAGGGCGGCGCGGGAACCTGCCCTGAGGTTGAGGCTCACATTTTTGAGAATGTCCCGGTCCCCAAAGGCCAGGGAAATTTTTGAAAACTGTACAAACGCCATGATGCCGCCCGCGCGAAACCGCTATTCCCTGCCCCGGAAGAAATAAATTACTGTCGGCGAAGCATCGCGCCGCGTTATCAGCGGGCCGTCAATATTGTTTTCGCTGACATATTCAACGCGCAGTCCCTGGGCTTCCAGTGTGTACAAAAAATTTACTTCCGTCTGGGGACGCCCCGCGCCGTCAAACCGCAGGGTAAAGGCGCCGGTATACCGGGCCGCGAGATCCTCCGCAAGATAAAGCCGCATCTCCACCGCGCCGGAATTGAGCGCGGCGGCAGGAATAATCGCGGGTACAAGCAGGCTGTTTCCCTGCCAGACAAAGCGGCCCGTCCGCGTAAAGGTCAAAGAACCGTAATTGGAACTGGCAAATCCCGGCCCCGCTTCAAAAATCGTGCGGAACAGCGTTTCCCGGCGTTCCGTTTCCTGCGCGATGATGTCGTCCGGAGCGGCGGGCAGGGTAACAAAAAGCAGCGTCCGTATCGCCCCCGCCTCATCGGTAAACTGCACCGCAAGAAGATTATCCGCCCGGAGCGTCATTTGCAGGGAGCTTCCCTCAAAGCGCCACACACGGGGCCGCTCCCGCCGGAGGGCCGACCAGGTGAAGGTCCGGTCCAGCGCGGCAAGGTATATCCGCGCAAGCCCCGCCTCCGCGCCGGGAAAAAATTGGTACTTGTGCGCCAGTTCCTCAATATCGATATGGCCGGTATTCACCATCGTTCCGTAATGCTCGGGATACCACTCAAGGCCCAGAACCCGTTCCAACTCCGGGTCTTCCGCCGCGGCTTCCTCCGCCGCGACAGCGCGGAGCGGCCCGCCCGTATGCTCAAAAAACCGGAGCCGGTAGGAAAAACAGTAGCCCGTGCTTCCGTCTCCGGTAAGCACCCAATACCAGTCCCCCGGCAGCGGATCGCCCGTCGCGCCCACCGCCGGATTCCCGGCGGCCTTTTTCAGCACCTTGATGATCTGCCCCGTCTTGAGCCGGTATACCCGCCGGGAACCGTTATCCGGAAACTCCCGGATGGGAAGCCCGTCCTGCAAATTTTCCGCGTACGTCCGCGCGTATTCGGCAAATTCCTCCGCGCGGGATTCGGCGTTCTTCCGGCTCCCGGCCAGTTCAAGCTGCGACAGCGGAATCTCAAATTTATCAATCTCAACCCCCGCGTCCCGGTACGCTTTGGGGACCCCAACCACATACGCCTGTTCAATATTTGAGCGCACATACACCGGAAGCACGGTCCCGGAGGGAATTTCCGGATCCTCTGATGACCAAAGAAGTACCCCCCAGCCAATAACCCGCTCGCAGGATACGCATAGCGCCGCTAAAATTACCGCCAGAACTGCCGCGCCGGGACGAAAAAACGCCTTCATGGTCCTATCATACCCGGGCTCAAGAAAAATTTCCACATGAAACGATGATTGGATGGCCGCCGCCCGCGGTAATGTCCCGCTTTTGCCGGTTCCTGTTTTTCGCCGCGCTTTCCCGGAGACGGTCATCGGGTAGTGCATCATGTATTTTTAGGCGGAATTTGCCGGAAACTTCGCCAGGCCGGCGCGGTTCCGGGCAACTCTGTTATGGAACTGTTTACTAACCGGGGGTATCATACAAGTCCGGTGAACAGAAAAATGCGTGCGGCAAAACAATGCGGCCGCCTTTAGCCAAGATGGGGAATCGCCTTCTGCGGAAAAACATCCTGTTTTTTCGCGGAAGGCCGCCTTTTTTGCTAAACCGCCCTCCATGGCGGTTTACCCTGTGAAGCCTTGCGGCTCCACAGGGCCGCAAAAAAGTTTCGATTCCCGCCTGTATTTCCTATTAAAAAGTTTACCGGAAAAAAGTAACCCGTACGGGTATCTGTTATATTCAGCCAAGATGGGGAATCGAACCCCAGACCTGCACATTACGAGTGTGCCGCTCTGCCAACTGAGCTATCTTGGCCCGTGTCAGTTACTATAACAGATTCTAGCGGGAGAGTAAACCGGCAAGCGCGGGGATAGAGATCGCGTTGCCGATCATCCCGCCGATGGAGGAGAGGAAAAACACGAGAAGCGCGCGGGTGATGCGGTTCCGGTAAATACCTTTGAGGCTTCCCACATCGGCGGAGAGGGTTTCCGTGTCGGTAACGCGGGGCCGCCGGACGCTTGCCTCAACCAGCGCGGAAATAAAGCCCACACTAATTACCGGGCTCAGCGTACCGATGGGCGCGCCCGCAAAAGACGCCAAAATGGAAAGCGGATGCCCCAGGGCGAGGATCGCCCCCAGCGCGGCCAGGGAACCGTTGAGGAACAGCCAGCGGAGAAGCATGGCAAGGCTCAGGGAAAAATCCAGCCGGAAGAAACCCAGCACGACCAGGCCCGCCAGCAGCGCGGGAAACATCCAGGCCGCGGCGCGGGCCAAAAACGATTTGGGCGGGATGCGTTCCAGTTCCGTAATGTCCGCGTCTTCCGCGCCGGAGGCGATTGCTTCAAGGTGCGCCGCGATGCCCGCAAGATGCCCCGCGCCAACCACGGCGATTACGCGCGGCGTTTTTTCGCCGCCGTTTCCGCCCGTGCGCGCCGCCGTGGCGGAAACCGCCATAGCGGTCCAGATTTTTGCGGCGAGATAGCGATCCCGCTCGTCAATCAGGGTTTCCTTTACCGCCGGGAGGTAGCGGGCGAGTTCTTTCATCATGCCGTCAAGTTCGCCGCGCGTTTTGAGGCTTTCGATTTCTTCGGCGCTCAGTTTTTCTGTCGTAATGGCGCTGGAAACGAGGCTTGCGAGCAATTTGCATTTGCTCCAGAGGCCGCACCTTCCCCATGCCCGGCGCAGCGTCGTCTGCACATTCCGGTCCGCAAGCTCGCAGGGAATGCCCAGTTCCTTCGCCGCGGCGGCGGCCGTGATCATTTCCTCGCCGGGCTTTACGCCAAGCTCGTTTCCCATGCGGCGCTGAAACCCGGACAGCACAAGATTCGCCATGAGCAAAAAACCTTTTCCCTCCCTGAACACCTTCGCAAGATCGAGCCGCGTCCAGTTTTCTTCTCCGCTGATGGCGGCGAAACGTTCCCCGTCAAGCTCAACGCAGACCAGATCGGGATTTTCCGCGCGGATCACGCGATCAACTTCGTTAATGCTTTCCCGTGAAACGTGGGCCGTGCCTATGAGGGTAATCGCCGCATGGTGAAAGACAAGCGTCCGCCGGCTGTCATGTGCGCCGTGCCCCGCGGTCTCTGCTTCCGGCGGATCGGAACGCGCTGTTTCCTCTATCATGGCTGCATGGTTCTCCGTGTTACAAAGTCAGGTTCCGCTCGCCGCAGATCCATTCGTTAAGGCGCCATTCGGGAATGGCTTTCTGGTCAAGCTGTTTGACGTGCAGAAAATACTGATTGGCAAGATTACTGTTGCCCCGTACATCGTGATACAGCGCCAGATAAAAAATCATGCGGGCTTTGGTAACCGTGTTGCGTTCCTGCTCAATGCGCACCGCCATGCCGGTATCGCCGGAAAGATCACTGTAAAGCCGGAGCATATTCCACTCAATGCTGTCCCGGGAAAAGCGGCGGAGCGCGGTCTCCAGAAACTGCTTTGGCGCCTGGAGCCGTTCGGCCCGCATCCAGCACGCCGCGGCGAGCAGGGCGTAGCCCCATTCATCCTGATTATGATTCCAGGCTTCCCGGAAAGCGTCCCGGGCTTCGGCCCACTGTTTGGTCCGCATCCGGTGAATGCCGACGCCCTCAAACGCGTAAAAATAGCCGGGGTTAAGCCGGGCAAGCGTCTGATAAGCCTCCGCCGCGCCGTCCAAATCGCCCAAATCATCTTTGAGGCCCGCAAGGTACACATAGGCCAGAAAGTTGTTCGGATCGAGCCGCGCGGCCCGGCTGAATTCGGCGAGGGCTTCGCGTTTCCGCTCCAGGCTGAGCAGCACATTCCCCATGTCGCAGGCGACCCAGTAATCCATGGGGCTGAGTTCCCGCGCCCGGACCAGATCCGCAAGGGCCGCCTCGTAATCGCCGGCGGTACGGTGCAGGCGGGCGCGCTCACTGCGGGGAAGCGCCCACTGGGGATAGAGCTGGATCGCCCGGTCCAGCAGTTCCATGGCCCGCTCCGGGGCGTTGGTGCGGCGGTACGCCTCTGCCCGGCCAATGAGGGCGTCGCCGTTGCCGGCGTCCACCGCGAGGGCGCGGTCAAACCAGGTTGCGGCAACCCGCCAGGAATTGTTGTTGAGTTGAAGGTTCCCAAGGCTTATCAGGGTATCGAGATGCGCCGGCGCGATATTGATAATACGCTCCAGCGTCGAACGGTATTCCCGCGTCTTGCCTTCGGCGTCCTCGATGGAGGCAAGGACGTACAGAATGTCGGGATTATTGGGTTCGGCGGCGAGCAGTTCCCGTACCAGCGCGCGGGCTTCCCGCATCATTCCCGCGGAAAAATACACCGACGCCTTGAGCAGCCGTATTTCCACGGACGCGGCGAGGGGCCCGTGAATTTCGTCAAATTTGGCGATAGCGCCCGTGTAATCGCCCCCGGCCAAAAGATCCGCGATTTCGGACAAAACGCGCTCCGTCCCGGAAGACAGCGCGGCCTGGACGGGAACAACGCCCCGGCCGGGGAATGAAAAAAGGGCGGCGTTTCGCTCGCCGGTTCCGTCTCCCGGTACGGGAAACAGGCAGACAACGATAAAAACCAGCGCCCAGAACCGGCGAAAAAGCGGCAGGACCCATGTTTTTGGGGAAGTCTCTGGAAAAATCATCGCGCTCATAGTACATAATCGGAACAAAACAGGCAAGCGGCAACTGTTTTGTTGCCAGAGCCGCCCTGTTCCGCCGCGATTGACGCTCCGCGCGCGCCCGCGTTTGTCAACCGCGGCACGCGGCGCTTGCGGCAAACTATGCTCTTAAAGTATTCTTTTTTTGATGAAGAAACCCGTGGCGCCCCGGATTGCAGGGCTTTTTGTTTTATATGCCGTTGTTTTTACTGCTTTGGTGATTGTCCAGTTTTCAAACCGGCGGAATTTTACCCGCCGGGCCGGGCAAATGATCATTACGGTGAATTATAAAACGGGCGGGGAAATATCCGCCCCCGAATTTCCGGCGGGTGCGGGCACGTATCCCCTGAACGGCGCGGTTTCCGTCTCGTTCGGCGGGATGCAGTTTCGCCTGGGAAACGGGGAAGGATTTTCCCTCCTCACGGGGGACGGGACGCGGGAGCCGGCGGAACCGGTGGAGATGGTGATAGACGGCCATTCCGCGTCCTTCCATTTTTCCGCCGGCGGCGCCACCGGCGCTCCGGCGCGGCCCGCAAACACCCTGACATTTACCCTTCCCGTCAATCCGGCGGGAACGGAACTGCGGATTTCCGGCTCCTTTGCCGAGGCGTACGGCGGCGCGGAAATTCCCTACCGGCCCCTGCGGAGCGCCCGCGTCCGGGACGGGGGCGACGGCAGCTTTATCATCGCGTCAGACGGCATGAATTTCAGCTTTGGCCGTTCCCGGCTGGACACGGGCCGCCGTCTTGTCATTCTGGAAAAAGGGGCCGCTATTTCGTACCGGACGGTACAGAACGAAGCGGTCTTTGAACCCCGGAACTATGTTCTCTCCGCGGTCCAGGACGCCGCCGCCTGGTCCGTCCTTCTTGGCAACTGGCGGGATCAGATTTTCGCAAGCTGGGGGAGAACCCCCACCGCCTTGCTCAACAGTGAGGAGCTTGTTACCGCCTATGCCGCCGAAGCGGTACACCGGGGTAATTACCGGGAAGTGATCGCCCGTTTTCCCCGCTCGTTTTTGGACGGCGCGGCGCGCACCTGGTTTTCTTCGGCATTTTTGGGCGGCATGACCCAGGCGCTTCGCGGGCTGACCGCCTCGGAACGGGGACGGGCGGAGCGGCTTGCCGCTCTGCGGGAGGAGGATCCGGCGGCGTTCCTTGCGGAGCCGCATATTTTTGCGGAAAATTACCGCCGCGAACTGCCGTATGCGGATGAAGCGGATGGCCTTGCCCTGCAGCGGGCCCTTTCCGCGCCGGACGCCGCCCTAATCCCGGCGGAGCTTGTTCCGGCGGTGCTGGAACACTGGGCGGATTTTGCGGACGGCGAGGCGGGACCGCTTCCCGGCGGCGAAAATCCGTTCGAACCCTGGATAACATCCGCGCTGGACTATATCGGCGCGCATATCCTGATGGACAGCGGCGGCCGGTGGGCGCTGGTCTTTGCGGAAGAGCGCGCGGGACTTGAGTACAATTTTCGCCTGGCGCTTGCCCTGGCCCGGTATGGCCGCGCCGCCAATCAGGGAGCGTGGGCCGCGCTGGGAAGATCCATCGCTTTTTCGGTCATGTCCTTTACCGATGCCTCAGGCGGCCTCCCCGTTCTGGTTGATACGGCGGGTCAGCCCGTTGTGGCCCCCGGACAGGACGGGTCCGCCGGGCCGGAGCGGCTTTCCGCCGCCCGCCTTTATGCCGCGCTTCAAGCGGAAAACTGGCCCCGGTTTGAGATACTGGACGGCCCCGGCGCCCCGATCCGGGTATGGACTGCCGCGGACGCCATTACCGCCGCCTGGAACGGCACGATTCTTGATATTGCCGTAACCTTCCCGCCGGGGGAAACCCATTACCTCATGGTCCGGAATATACGGCCCTTTACCCGGCTCCAGCTTTACGGCGTCGATTATCGTACGGACCCCCAGTTTGAACGCTACGATTCATCGGGCTGGACGTACAACGCCGTTGAGCAGACGCTCCTCCTCAAAATGCGGCACCGCGCCAACGTGGAGCATATCCGGATCGATTACGCCCCGCCGCCCCCGCGTCCGGCTCCGGCTCCGCCGCCCCCGGAAGAAACCGCGAACCGGACGGAAAGCGCGCCGCCGGCGGAGCCTCCCCCCGCTGCGCCGTAACCGGGACAATACCACCGGTCCAAAAACCGGCGGTAAAACCAAAAACACGCCGCCCGTGTAACGGACGCGGAATTCATCTGCCCGCCCTGGAGCCGTCCGGGCGGTTTTTTTCGCAATTCCGTAAAAAAAAGTTTTACAGCCCGGAAATACCGTTTTATAATGAGGAGTCCCGCACACGGGACAAGGAGTTTGAGTTGAATGAAGCAATGAATATTTCTGTTGATAATCTTGATTTGCGCAGCGTACCCTTTGGAAGGAGGCTCTCGCGGCTCATGGTGCTGGAAGGGTTCCCGCATCCTGACAAGCCGGACGCGCCGTGCCCGCTCTACCTTGCCTATTCCAACAGTGAGACCAACGGACGCAGCCGCTACGATTTTCTGCGGATAGAGCCGGTTTTTAACGGCGAAACGCTCCCCTTCACCTATACGGCGAATCCGGGGCTGCTCTCGATTAAAACCGGAAAAGGCGCCGTCGAATTCTGCTTTGACGGTACGGACACGCTGCAAATTCGCGCGTCCGGCGGCGCGGGACTGCGGTTCAGCCTGACCTTTGAGCCGCACGAACAGTTTCTGGACCGGCTGGACGGAACGGTATACGCCGCTTTTGCCGCCATTGGGGAATTTCTGTTTGTGCCGCTTGAGGGCAGCCAGAAGCACAACGGTTCGTGGATAACCCGGATGATCCGCCCCGCCGACACGGTGATCGAGTGGATTCCCGGCGCGGGCGGCGCGCTTTCGGGGTATATTCACTTTGCCGAATCAAGCGTAGAAAAAGTAGAAAAACTGCGTCCCTTTGACGAATGCGCGGCGGAAAACCTTGCGGACTTCAACGCCTGGTGCGAAAAATATCCGCCCGTGCCGGAACGTTACGCCCAGGTGCGGCGTTTCGCGGTTTATGTTATTTGGGTCTGCTATGTCGCGCCCCAGGGGATGATCACGGTACCCATGGTGTACATGATGCGGACCGGCGGGCTTATGCGGGCCATGGGCTGGCAGCAAAGCTATCAGGCGATGGCCGTCTGGAAAGATATTGACGTTGCGGCGGGACTGCTTAATTCGATGTTCACCCTTCAGGACGAACACGGCCAGCTTCCCGACGGCGCGAGCGACCGGTATGTTACCATGCTCGCCCCGAAGCCGCCGTTCCAGGGTTTCGCGCTCAGCTACATTCTGGACCGGATCGGCGGCATGGACGCGTTTCCGGAAAAATACTGTGAGCTGCTTTACCGGCCCATGTGCCGCTGGATTGACTGGTGGTTCAACTTCCGCGACCGGGACGGCGACGGCCTCATCGGCTACGTTCACGGAGACGAAAGCGGGTGGGATGACGCCTCGATTTTCTCAAAGGGAACGCCCGTTGAAACGCCGGACATCGCGGCCTTTCTGATACTTTTGATGGAAGTGTGCGGCAAATTCGCGCATAAACTTGGCAAAAAGGACGAAGGCGACCGGTGGCTTGCGCGTTCCACGGAACTGCTTGACAAAATGATAAAAACATTCTGGAACGGCAGTAAATTTGTCTGCCGCATCGACGGTACCCACGAAATTGTCGATACGGAAAGCATTGCCGTCTATCAGCCGATCATTCTGGGAAAACGGCTGCCGGAAGAAATCATCAATAAGATCGCGGATACGGTGGGCGATCCGGAAAAATTCCTCATGCCAAACGGCATCGCGTCAGAAAGCCAGCAAAGTGAATTCTACGACGTTACTACCGGCGCCTTTATGCTCGGCATGCTTCTTGCGCCGGTGCAGCTTATGATGAGCGTGGGCCTTTATCAGGCGGGCCGGAAAGACGTGGCGCTGAAAAACATCAGGGCCTGGTGCGAGATGACGTTGACGGCAGGCCCGCAGATTATCGCCATGAGTCCGCCGCAGAAAAATCCGCCGAAAGTGCCGGAGGGTACGCGGCCCGTTCTGCCCCGTGGTCCCATGATCCCCGGCGGGTACTGTTCCTGGGGCGCGGCAGTATTTCTGGTGCTTGCGTCGCTCCTCTACGACGAAGAAAACGCCCACAAGGAGGGAAAATAAATGGCCATATTGTTTGGAACCAACCGCCAGTTCAATCTGGAGCGTCTTCCGTTCAGCGTCGCGGGAGCATTTCTGTCTATCTATCAGGATGTGGAAGACAAAAATCTGTACTTCACCATTTGCCGTTCCGAAGGCGGCATGATGGAGCGGCCGAAACTGCTCAAACTTACGTTCCTTGCGGACGGAGAAGAGCTTCCGTTTATCTACGAATGTGATGCCGCGAAACTTACGGTTACCACGAAAAAGGGAACGGCGGAATTTACCTACGAGGAAGAGGACATTATGCGCGTCCGCGTTACGGGCATTACCCTGCGGGTATTTTTCGATACGCAGATGCACGAAGGCGGCGTTGAACGCGCCCCGGGCGAAGTGGAGATGGCGTTTAACCTTTTGGGAAAACTGCTTTTCAAACAGCTTTCCGGTAAAATGGAAAACAACGCCCGGTGGAATTTCCGCGAAGTCTGCCCGTTCCCGTTCAGCGTAGAGCTTTCCCCCGGCGGCGGCACAAGCGGGGAGTGCGCGATTCACGAATACTACACCAATGTTGTGTCAAAAAAAAGCTACGCGCCGTTTGACGAGGCGTATGCGGCCATGTTTGCGCGCTTTGTCAAATTCACCGGAAACTACGCCCCCGTGGCGATTCAGTACCGGGACATGGCGGAGCGGGCGATGTGGGTTGTCTGGCAGTCGCGGCTGGGGCCGCGCGGCGGCCACGGCGGACTGAAGGACACGGCCGTATATATGCACAAACTGTTTCTGGATCGCGCCTTCGGCTGGCAGCAGTGCTTTCACGCCATTGCCTCCGCGAACAACGCAAAAGAAGCGTGGCGGCTCCTGCTTTCGTTTTTTCACTATCAGGACGCGGCAGGCGGCATTCCCGATAACATAAGCGATCTGAATCAATATGTGTGGATTTCCACCAAGCCGCCGCTCTACGGTTTTGCCTGCTGTTTTGTGCTGGATCATTTTGATACGTCCACGCTGACCCGGGAAGACTACGCGGCGCTCTATGAAAAACTGACGCGCTTTACCGCCTGGTGGTTTACCCATCACGATCATGCCAAAACGGGCATCCCCGCCTACTACCATGTTGATGAATCGGGCTACGACGAATCGGCGCTGTTTGACGGTGGCCTTCCCCTTCAGGCCCCTGACCTCCAGGCCTATGTCGTCATGCTGTGCGAAGCCTGCTCGCGGCTTGCCGCGCTCCTGGACGACCGGGCCGGGGCGGATCGCTGGGCGGGTGAATCCAAACGGGTGCTTGATTTTCTGGTAAACGATCTGTGGGACGGCAGTAAATTCCGCGCGAAACTTCCCGCAACAGGAAAATACTATTCCTGCAATTCCCTTGCCCTGCTTCAGCCGGTCATGCTGGGAAGCCGCCTCCCGAAGGAAATACTGCGCGTTATCGCGGAACGGGTGGCGGATCCGGAAGAATTCCTTACCGATTTTGGCATGGCGACAGAAAATCTGAAAAGCCCGGAATTCATGATGCGTTCCTTTACGCGGGGCCCCGTCATCGCGCCGGCGCAAATGCTGATACTCCTGGGCCTTTACGAAGGCGGCGAAAAGGAAACTGCCCGCACTGTCGCGGCCCGGTACCTTAACGCGCTTCTTGCGGAGGGGCTCGCTCTTGCGGTACATCCCTACCGGGTAGAGCCCGTTACCGGCGACCAGATTGTGGAATTCAGGGGAGGGATGTCCGTTACCTTCCCCTTCACGGCCTGGGCGGCGTCAATTTTCCTCGCGTTGGCGGGCTACATCATGCGGTAGCCGTCCCTTTACCCTGATGCCGGTCCGCCGCGGCCGCCTCTGGCCCGGGCGGGACGGCATCAGGGACTGCGGAAGGGCATTCGGAGAGGCGGCCCGGGCAGACACGCTCAATAACGCTGTTCCACCGTTCTGATGGCGCGGTAGAGCGTGGTGTTGACCGGAACGGGGATGCCGTGTTTTTTGCCCAGGTCCATGATCACCCGGCTGAACATTTCCACTTCGGTTTTTCGTTTTGCAAGCACATCCTGGCACATGGAAGTATAACCCGCGTCGTCAAGGTGCGCGAAACCTGTTCCGGCGGCGTCCCGGTCCGCGCCGTTCAAATCAATTCCTTCGGCATTGGCCGCCGCAATAACTTCGTCCATGGCGTCATACATAAGGTCCCGGGCTTCGGCGGCCGTACCGGGCGCGTCTTTTTTGAGGGCGCCGTAGGGCAGGCGAAGCAGGGCGGAAACCTGGTTAATGCCGGCATTAAACATGAATTTATACCAGAGCGCACGCTTCATGTCTTTTTCGTGGCGCATAAAGGGAATATGCGCACGGGTAAAAATACCGGCTATCAATTCGTCCCGCTCAAGCAAACGGCCTTCCGCGTCGCCAAAATGAATAACGCCGGGAACCGTGTAGCGGGCCCTTCCCTCCGCGCACTGGGCGTCCACGCCCAGAATCATTGCCAGCGGAATGCGGTCCCGCATTTTTTCGCGTCCAAGGCGTGCGGCGATTATTTCCTCGCTTGAAATGCCGTTCAACAGTGAAACAACAACCGTGTGTTCCGATACAAAAGGCGCGGCGTCGCATATTGCTTCATCAAGCTGATGGAATTTAACGGCAAAAACAATCATATCAAAACGCTTTTCGCCGGGGAAAGCGCCGTCCGCAAGAATAAAATCCCGCCGCCTGCCATTGACGAAAAGCCCCTTTTCGCGGTAGCGAGCAAGCCGCCCGCCGGACGCGAGAATGGCAACACTGTTTCTGTCATAATCGAAAAACTGTCCGGCAACGGTAAGGCCCACGGCGCCCGCCCCGGCAACAAGTACGGATGGTATCTTTTCCATACCGGGAGAGTATAGCGGGAACAATACGACTGATCGGGCGTGCCCAAAATCACCATCCAAGCCGCGTTTGGGCTTGGGGTTTTGCGGCGGAGCCGCAAAACCCGGTACATTACTCGAACCCGGTCAAATCCGCATCCATGCGGATTTGACCGGGGGCTTAGCGGGGGGGGGCGTTTTTCACCCGGCCGGTCACGCCGGCTCCGTCATGGGCAGCGGCCTTTGGGCGTACACCCCGCCGGGCCGCCTGGAGTAACGGCAACGCTGGGTCTAAATGACCCGGAATTTTGCGAAAAACAGACGCCTGTGTCATTTCGACGCAGAGAATGGCCGCCTCCAGCGGGATCGGGACATTTTGGGGCGATCGGGACCCGGAAGCGGGAAAAAACAGACAATTTTATACGGCCCACGCCGCCTGCGAGGCAGACCGCCGGTAGTTCCCGCTTCGGTAACACGCCATAATATAACAATTTATGGGTGATTTTTCAAATATTACTGTTTTAGTCATAAAATATATTCCATGGCACAGAATTTGCTAATATTATAATAACGAAGCGCTAAGGAGAAAACCATGACGATGACAAAAGCGACCGTGACCAAAAGCAAGGCCCGGAGCAGGACGGAATTCATCAGTGCCGATGAAAATACCCTTTCGATGTATCTCAAGGAAATTAACCGCGTCCCCCTTCTTTCGCGGGAAGAGGAAGACCACATTGCCCGCGCGGCGGCCCAGGGCGACCGGGCGGCGCGGAACCGGCTCGTGAACGCGAATCTCCGGTTTGTGGTAAACGTGGCGAAAAAATACCAGGGCCAGGGACTTCCCCTCCAGGACCTGATCAGCGAGGGAAATATCGGCCTCCTTAACGCGGTTGAACGCTTCGATGTGGATAAGGGATATCACTTTATCTCCTACGCGGTCTGGTGGATTCGCCAGGCAATTCTCAAGGCGATTTGCGAAAAATCCCGCATGATCCGGCTTCCCCTGAACCGCGCCAACGAACTGGTGCAGATTGAAAAAGCCCGAAAGCTCTGCCAAAACTACGGCAACGCCGAATCGGAAATCCAGGAAATCGCCCGGCTCCTCGACATGGACGCGGGCCACGTCAGCGACATTATCAATATCAGCCGGGATCTGGTTTCCCTGGAAAGCCCGGTATTTGCGGGACGTGATTCTTCCCTGCTGGGCGACTTTATCGAAGATGACGGCTACCGCGCGCCGGAACAGGCCGCCATCGACAGTAATCTTCAAACCGATATTGAAAGCGTGCTGGAAACGCTGGACAAAAAGGAAGCGGAAATTATCCGGTTCCGCTACGGGCTGGTGGGCGGCATTCCCCTCTCACTCAAGGAAATCGGCGACCGCTTCAATCTGACAAAGGAACGGATCCGCCAAATCGAAAAAAAAGCCCTGAAACGGCTCCAGCACCCCATGAGAAAACAGGTTTTGGAAGCTTACGTTGCCTAACGGCGCGTCTCCGCCGTTCCGCCCCGCAGCGGTACTATTCGATATGGACGGCCTGCTTCTCGATACCGAGGCGCCGGCCATCAGCGCGTGGGTCCGCGCCGCTTCCGCCCTGGGTTTCGAAGCGGACCCGGAAATTCCCCGGCGCACCATCGGCGTTGACGCGGCTTCCACGCGGGCCATCGTGCTTGAGGCGCTGGGGCCGGATTTTCCATACGAGGAAGTCCGCGGCGTCATGCGGCGGATCATCCGGGAGGAAGCAGCGCGAAACGGCATCCCGCAAAAACCGGGGATAGCGCCGCTTTTGGATCACCTTGCGGCGCGGGGAATTCCCGGAGCCATCGCGACATCTACCGCGCGTGAACTTGCCGAATGGAAGCTGGAACGGAGTGGCCTCGCGGGCCGCTTCCCGGTTATGGTCTGCGGCGATGAGGTTGAGCGGGGAAAACCTGCCCCGGATATTTTTCTTAAAGCCGCGGAAAAACTTTCCACGCCGCCAGAACAGTGCATTGGCTTTGAGGACTCCCCTGCCGGAATCCGCGCCCTCCACGCGGCGGGCATAAAGTCCGTCTTTATCAAGGACCTGGTTGAACCGCCGCCGCCCGTTCTTGCCCTGGTATGGCGCCGTCTTGACCGCCTCGATGAAGCGATACCGCTGATCGGATAAGGGCGGCGTCAACCGTTCCGGTATTCCACGAGTTGTATTTCCACGCCGTCCGGATCGCCAAAGAACGAAAAAACCACCGATGGATTTGGCGAAAGGGGCCCCCGGATCCGGGAGAATCCCGCCTCTTCAAGGCGTTTTTCCGCTTCCGCGAGCGAATCCACGGTAAATCCGATGGAAAAGCCCGCAAAACGCGGATCCTCCGCCCCGCCGATAAGTTCTATCGTGGGACCCGCCGTCTCGCCCAGAAAAACCGGCCCGTTAGGTCCGCCGAGCCGCCGCACGACGGGAAGCCCCAAAACCCCCTGATAAAACGCGAGGGACTTTTCCAGGTCCCGAACCCGGAGCGTGATATGAGCGTACTGCATCTAAACCTCCAAACAACTGAGGCTGTTGCAAAACTTCAGTTTTGCAACAGCAACCGTTAAAAAACGCAGTTTTGTAGCCCGTAGGGCGAAAAACTGCAAGAGCCTGTGCAAAAGTAACCGACTTTTGCAACAGGCTCAACTTCCCTCAAAATTGGACAACGCATCCCACATCCGTTCGCGCAGGCATCGCCGGGGGGCGCGTCCTGCAGCCGGCCGGACGCCGGACACATTAGACTTGTGAAATAACCCGGTTGGTTATTTCACAAGTCCTGTAATTTCTCGCCCCGGCGCTACGCTTTGAGGCTGCGAAATTACGTTTTTTAGCGGAAGTTGTTTAACAACTGAAGTTGTTCAACAACTCTATTTTTAGGAAAACGTTTTTGTGCGGGCCATAATGGAGACTTGTCCGATAACCAGCCGGGTTGGCGAACAAGTCCAATATAATTTTAT
>JAITGJ010000193.1 GCA_031280705.1 Spirochaetaceae bacterium | reverse complement strand
CCAATTGTTATTTTATCAAAATCTTCATATTTCCATGTTCCCTTTGGTGGATTATTTATTATTTCCTCATATAATGATATTTCGCCTTTTATAGAATTATTATTTAATAAACTTGATATATTAAAAGCATTTTGACATATAGTACAAAAACCATAGTCATTTTCTACATTAATATTTTCCTTCTCAATCAAGTGATTACAATTGGGGCATATTATTTTCATTGCTCCTCCAAATCTTTTAATACCTTATCATAAAACATTTAATTTGTCAATTGATAATTAAAAAAAATCTTAAAAATTATGGCGCATAACACCGTATTTACGGGTCTATGGATTCAGGCACGGTGATTTTTCCCCCGTACAGTTCCTTGGGATAGACTACGATGCCGAGTTTTTTTTCTATCCGCGCCAGGGTCCGCATTTCTTCCGCGTCGCCGATGCTTACCATGATCCCCTTGTTGCCCGCGCGCGCGGTGCGTCCTGCCCGGTGGAGGTATATATTTTCGTTATCGGGGACATCGAGGGCGATCACATGGCTTATCCCGCCGATGTCCAGTCCCCGCGCGGCAAGATCACTCGTAATCAGTACTGAAACATCCCCCCCGCGAAAACCGGTGAGGACCCGGCGGCGTTCCCGCTGGTCCATCTTGCCGTGGAGTCCCGCCGCCGCCCAATGATGATGCTGAAGGCGGGCCGCGGTGCTCCCAACCTCGCTCGCGCGGCTGGTGAATACAAGCGTCTTGCGGGGTTTTGCCGCGGCGAGGAATGAGCGGAGGGCTGCGGTTTTGCCGCGCCGCTCGCAAAAAATCGCCCAGTGAAGCAGATTTTTCCCCGGCGCGCCGTCATCGTCTCCGTCAATTACCGCGCCGTCCATAAAGGCGAGGAGCCGTTCCCGGCTCTGGGGCGGCATGGTTGCCGAGCACGCGGCAATTTGCGCCGGCGCGCCGTTCCGCTCCCGCCCGATGAGGCGCAGTAATGCTTCCGTTTCGGCGACAAGTTCGTCCGCGACAAGCCGGTCTCCTTCATCCAGTACGAGCCGGGTAAGGTCCCGGAAGCGGAGTTTTCCCATCCGCGCGAGGAGGAGCACCCGTCCGGGGTTCCCGATAATCACGGCGGGTTTTTCGGTTTTGAGGGTTTCGATTTGGCGGCTCAGATTCGCCTGGCCAATCAGGAGCGCGGTTTTTAATTCCCGCCCGTTCCGTCCGCCGGATGCGAGCAGAAAATCGGCTTCGCCCTTTATCTGGGCGCACAATTCATACGTAGGCGCGAGCACGAGAAGGGCGGGGCGTCCCTGTTCTTCCCCGGCGCGGCGGAGCAGGGGAAGGAGGTACGCGAATGTTTTTCCCGTTCCGGTGGGCGATTCAAAAAGAACGGATTCTCCGGCAAGGAGCCGGGGGATGATCCGTTTCTGAATTCCGGTGGGATGTTGTATGCCCCGCGCCGCAAAGGCTTCAAGAAGCGCGGGCGCGGGATCAAGTCCGGCAAAATCCATGTTTTTTCCTGCGGCAATGGTGAAATACGGGCGCGCCGCAATATGATGAGCCGCGCCCGGCGCGCCGCGTTGTTATTCGAGCGCGCTTTTTACTGTATCAATTTTTGTCATGGCCTCTTCATAATCAAATGATTTTACCAGGTGATAGATTTCCCTGATCTCCACGTCGATGTCTTCGCGGTACGTGGTCAGGTTGAGTGTTTCCGCGGCCTTTTCGGCATCCGCCGTCCGGCAGGCGTGACAGTAATCGGCGAGCAGTTCCAGATCGGCAATGAGAAGGTCCCGCGCGATATCCGCTTTTTTTACCGGCGCCGCGTCCGGTTCAAGCGCGGGTATTTTTCGCAGTTCATCACGAAATTTTTCAAGGCCCGCGCAAAAATTGGGAATCTGTCTGTTACAGGTTCCGATGTCTTTCGCCTTGACGGCCTGCTCCAGGTCCCGCGCCCAGGCGGCGAGAAATTCATTGCCAGTATTGAGGAGCACGGTTTTCAGGGCGTGAATCTTAATGCCGGATTTGTGGAGTACGCCGGTCTTAAGGCCGTCGCGGATCGTGTCAAGGTCTTTGTCCAGGTCGGCACAAAACTGGTGGAGTATTTCGATATAGAGTGTTCTGTCGCCGCCCAGCCGGGAGAGCGCGGACGCGACGCTCAGATCCGAGATACTTTTGAGCCGTTCAATAGTTTCGTTAAGTTCCGCTTCTTTCATCATATCCTCCTTTTCTGTTCCGGTTCCTGCCGGCTTTTTTTCCGCCGGTTTTTTCCCTGTCAGTATTTTTTCCCGGGGGAGCCACGCGGCGAGCACCCGGTTTAATTCCGCGGCCTCAATGGGTTTTGAAATAAAATCATTCATCCCCGCTTCAAGGAAAGACTCCCGCGCGCCGGACACGGCGTTCGCGCTCAGCGCGATAATCGGCAGGGCGCGGTAATAATCGCCCGGAAGGGAGCGGATGTGCCGCGTCGCCTCCGCGCCGTCCATTTCCGGCATCATGTGATCCATGAAAACGAGATCATACTTTTTCGCGCTGATTTGCGCAATCGCTTCCCTGCCGCTTGACGCGGTGTCGGGGGTTACGCCGTGTTTGAGGAGGTAGGCAAGCGCGACGGTTATATTGACGGCATTATCGTCAACCACGAGTATCCGCGCGCCGCTCGACACGGTTACCTCCTCCAGGACCGCGGACGGCTCCACCCACGCGGGGTCCCCTTCCATGAGCGGAATGGACACGGTAAAGACCGACCCTTTGCCGTATTCGCTTTTTACCTCAATTTCGCCGTTCATCAAATCAACCAGGCGTTTGGTAATGGAAAGCCCAAGCCCCGTCCCGGCGATGCCCCGGTTTTTGCGGACATCAAACTGTTCAAATGCGCCGAAAAGCCGCAAGAAATCGGTTTGTTTTATGCCGGCGCCCGTATCTTCCACGCGGAACACGAGATACGGATGTCCGTTTTTTTCGGTTTTGCAGAGGGAAAAATCAACGTATCCTTCTCCCGTATATTTTACCGCATTGTTGAGAATATTGATGATAACCTGCCGCACCCGGATTTCGTCGCCAAAGAGCACCGGCGGAATATCTTCCGCGAGGGAGGCGCGGAATTCCAGGGGCTTGTCCGCGATGGTAAAACGGATCAGCGAGCAAACATTGTCGAAAAGTCCGGCGACACGGTAATGATCCGGAATAAGCTCCAGTTTTCCCGCCTCGATTTTTGAAAAATCCAGAATGTCGTTTATGATTTGCAGCAGCGATTGTGAAACGCCGCGAATATCCCTCAGGTAGCGCGTCTGTACTTCGTTCAGATTGTCCATGGGGATAAGTTCGCTCATGCCGATAATCACGTTCATGGGCGTGCGGATTTCGTGGCTCATGGAGGCGAGAAAGCCGCTCTTCGCTTCAGACGCGGCCCGCGCGGCCTCAAATTCAACGGCAAGCGCCCGGTTCCGCCGGTCCGCTTCACGCGCGCGTTCCTCGTTGGCGCGTATTTCCGAAAGGTCCCGCAAATACACCGCGATGTGGCAGGTATGCTGCCAGTTAACGCGCACCATCGTTACTTCCGCGGGAAATTCCCGCCCCTGTTTTGAGCGGAACAGCATTTCAAAGCGATTCTGCCCGATATTAACGGCCTCCGTGATGCGCAGGGCAAATTCGCTGCGGGTCAATTCCCCCAGCGCCTGATGTTCGGGCAGATATTCATAAAAATGATCGATAAGTTCCTGCCGGGAATCCGCGCCGAAACATTTTACCGCTTCCAGATTGCTGTCGTAGGGCCTTCCCGTTTCGTCCAGAAGGAAGCAGGAAAGCGGCGTCGCGTCAAGCAGTAATTGTGTGCGCGCTTCCGCTTCGGCGCGGCGGAGGGATGTGGTGTCAATATAAAAAGCCAGCACTCCGCCGAAATTTCCCTGGCTGTCCAGCATGGGCGTTGAATAAATCTTGAAAAGACGCCGTTCGCCCACGCCGGGAAAGAGGATGCCCGCGTCTGCCTCCAGCTTCTTTCCCGATGCCCGGATGTCCAGAAACTGCTGCCAGCCTTCAGCGGCGAAATCATCACTTTCAAACATCCGGTACACTTCGTACAGCAAAAGGCCGTTAATCATATCAAAATGGTCAATCTTCGCCATGGAAAGAAATGTACTGCTGCAAAAAACGATGCGCCCGTCCTGATCCGTTATCAAAATAACGTTGGGACTGTTTTCGAGAAGAAGCCCCATATACTTTTCAAGTTTTTGCTGTTTTTCCGCGCGGAGCGATTCAAGCGCGGTATGCGCTTCCCCCGCGGCGTTTATCCGGTGCCGTTCCAGAATGAAGTTTCTCATGCGCCGTGAAAGTTTTTTTATTTCCCGCTTTTGCTGCTGGACAAGGCCGCGCAGTTCTGCCGGGGAAAGGTTTTCCAGGTCTGTGTCCTCCCGTCTGCCCCGCCGGTCCGGGGCGGAACCGGCGCGCGGGCCGTTCACGCGGGACCTCCTAAAGCACGCATGCGATATACGCGTAGTTGTGGAGACGGTTCCGCGCCGCATGCCGTTCGTCCAAAACCGGGCAGAGTTCCCCGGCCGAATAGGAAATCTGACAGGGGCGCGTGTCCCCGATCATTTCCATGACAAGACGCATTTCCGCCTGCGTATTTGTTCCAAAGAGCAGGCTGCGCGCGAGGCAGAGGTGAATCAGAATTCCCTGTCCGTCCGTAACTTCAAGCAGTGTTTTGGTGGCCTCTTCCGCGGCTTCCAGCAGGCGCCGCCGCTCAACCTGTCCGAGCGCGACATGGGCGTTTTCAGGCGGCTCCATGCTGCAGACCGCGTAGCCTTCTTTCGTTATGCTCTGCACGCCAAGCGCGATGGAACCGCTGCCGCTGTTTACCACGAGGGGAATTGCCTGTGAAAGCATTTCCCGTAATCCGATTTTTTTGATGTACTCCGCGAACGTAACATTGTTTATTTTTTTTATGATAAAGCCTTCGGCGTCGGTTATCACGCCGCGTTCCTCCGGGAGGGCGCTTTCCGGAATGGAATTCACAAAAAAACGCGGGCGCACATTTCCGGCCATCAGTACGAGCGCCGCCGCGCCGTTCCGTGACGCTTCATTATGGATGGCCCAGCCTTCGGTAAAATTGGGGACCTGTGCGCAGGAGAGGCCGCCGAAAACGGGAACGCCGCCGCTTGCCGCGTCCAGCGCCCGGAGGATCAGGGAACCGCTCCGGTCCGGAATGAAGGGGAGGTACGCGAGCATAAAATCCGGCGCCTGGCCGAGCGCGCCGCGCGCTTCTTCAAAGGTCCGGCGCACGGGAATATCGATATCGTCCATGTTGAGGGGCGGGGAGAGCGCGGCGGCAAACCGGACATCGTCGCTGGTGAGTACGGAAATGCAGAGGATTTCCGCGCCGCTGATCCCCTGCGCGGCGCTGGAAAGCGTTGTACACCCGGCCACCTCAAAGGGCAGGGCGCGGGAAAGCGCCTGCACGACGCCCGTTTCAATAAATTCATAATCGCAGGCGATAATGCCGACCGCGTTCCGCATGAGCCGCGTTTTGAGCGCGAGTTTGGAAACGATCTCCATGACGGCGAGTTCGGGATCGTCCATCTCTTCCGTGCAGGCCGTGTACATTCGTATCATGATTACTGCTCTTCTACCAGTATTTTGCTTACCTTGAGCTGGAGCGAAACCACATCGAACGGTTTGATGATATAGTCCCGCGCGCCCTGTTTTTTCGCCTCAAGCACAAATTCCCGGTCTCCGTGGGCGGTAATGATTACGACCGGAACACTTTCGAGGTCCGGTTTTTTCCGGATCTCTTGCATAAGATCAAAACCCGACATGCCGGGCATCTCTATGTCCAGGAGGATAAGATGGGGAACGACCCGCTCCAGGGCCATGAGGGCCATGTCGCCGGATTTGGCAAGACGCAGATCAAATTCCTCGCCGAGCACGCCGTTTATCAGTTGAAGATTTGCCGAAGCGTCATCAACCGCGAGAATGATTTTTTTGTTTTTTATAACGGAACTGACAGCCATACGTAATCTCCCCGTGCAAAAGACCGGCCCGGGCATGCGCCGGGCCGCCGGACCGGGATGTTTCAGAAAACAACGATTGATGCACAGGGCTATCCCGGTAATCTGCCCGTCCGGTTACCGGACGGACCTTCACCATATATCGCCGGAATACTCCACCCGGGCGGTATATGGTCATGTTTCAGCGGAAGTTGTTTCGCGGCAAACGCCGCTGCACAACCCTATGTCAGATTTATAAAAATCAGCCGTTGCCGGAAACCGCGCAGTCCGCGTCTGCCGGTCTCAGGCAAAGTTTCCCGGCAACGGGTACTGTATCATGGGCGGCGGGAATAATCAAGGGCGAAACGCCCCGTGCGGTTCGCCCAGCCGCATCGTTCCGGTACATTCGCCGTCTGTGCGGCGTCTCTTTGGGACGGCGGCCCGTTTGCCGGGCCTGAACAATACTGCTCTGAGCAGTATTGCTCTGGCAAACAAATGCGCCGGGTACATTAGAGTTGTTCTGAAACTTCAGTTTCAGAACAACTTCCGCTTAAAACTGCGGTTTCGTAAGGCTTTAGCCTGAGAAACCGCAGGACGTGTTCCGAAACCAACCGGGTTTTGGAACACGTCTATTGTTTACCCGGCGCGGTATGCATGGCCGCTATTCCTCGCGGATAATCACCTCGCGGAAACCCGCCGCGCCGAGCTTTTCCGCAATGCCGGGTACTTCCTCTGGTCTCAGGGCGGGGAGCACCACCCGGTAATACTCGCCGTTCCGCTCGTAGGCGGGGGAAAGGCCCGTACTCTTGATCCGGTCGAAAGCGTCTACCGCGTTCCGGGGGGTGCGGTAAGAGCCCGCCTGAATACGGTACGTTTTCCCCGTTCCGGCGGGGGGAATGGCCGGGCGTACTACCGCCGCCTGGGGCGCGGCCGCCGGGACCGGCGAAGTCTGCCGCGGAACCGGCGCGGCTTGCGGGGCGGGCGCCTGTGGTTGAACAGGCGCGGCCTGCTCCGGCGCGGCCTGCTCCGGCGCCGGCTGGATAGACACCGTTGGTTGTTGTATGGGCGAAGCCGGTGGTATCGGCTGGACCTGTGGGCTTATCTCAATTTGCTGTACCGGCTCCATCCGGGGAGGGAACTGATTGACGGCGGCCGGCGGGGCGGATGCGGGCGCCTGATACACCGGAGCCGGCGGCGTAATCGTCTGATTTGCCGGAGGAACGTATGTTTGAGGGGGCAGGGGAGGATACACGATAAGCGGCCCGGGGATGATTTGATACCCTTGCGCAGCCAGGGACCTTTGCGTAGTTAGGGACCCTTGCGCAGCCGGGGACCCCTGCGGAGCCGGGGACCCTTGCGCAGCCGGAGTTACCGGTGAAGCCGGGACCGCGGGCATAGCCGGGGACCCCTGCGTAGCCGGGGACCCCTGTGGGTAATAGTACGGCGTCTCTGTAGGCGCGTAGGACGGTTCCGCGCGGGAGATGAGCGGCGCGGAACCGTCAAGGGGCATAAGCACCGTACCGCCCAAACCGGGGTCAAAATAGGGAGACTCCGCCCGCGCCGCCGCCGGTGCCCGCGCTTCTACCGGGAGGGCGATCTGGTTCACGCTTTCTATCAATACCGGAACGGTCCCGGTCTGAATCATATCAAGCTGTTCCGCCGCGGCCTGTGAAAGATCGATAATCCGGGAAGGAACGAAGGGCCCGCGGTCGTTTATCCGCACGGTAACCTGACGGTTATTGTGCCGGTTGGTTACGCGCAGCATGGTGCCGAAGGGCAGCGCCGGATGCGCCGCGGTGAGGAGTCCGGGATTGTATACTTCTCCTGAGGCGGTGGACCGTCCCGCGAATTCCGGCCCATACCAGGAGGCCATTCCTTCCTGCCGGAAGATGCCGTACCGTCCCGCGCCGGTTTGCGCCGGAACCGAAGCGGCGGCCACACAGGCGGTTACTACCAGGGCAATGATTCTTTTCATACTTGAAGTATCGGCACATACCGCACTGCCGTTAAGCCTCCGCTTTTACCGCGCCGACTATTCGCGGGGGAATCTGCGGCCTTTTTTTGAGGGGCGTGAGCGGGCGCTTTTTTCCGGGCGGGCCTTTGGGCGCGCCCGCATGGAGCCTCTGGATAAGCGGACGCTTTTTCCCGCCGGCCTTTATGCGGAAAAGACCGGACCGGGCGGCCGCGTAATATATGTGGCGGTTCCGTAAAGCGCCAAACTGACGGCGGTATGCTCATTCTTTTGGCCGGAGGAATCCCGGCCCGCACTACGCGGGGACATCCACGCCGGCGGGGTTCTTTGTCTTTGCTTTCGATAATTCGTTTCTCCTTATGACATAATTTTTAACAGGGATACTTTCCTTCCGTGCCGGTTCATATACTGAAGTCAGGAGAACGGCATCATGGATAGAACTTTCAGCGTAAAAAGAATTCTCCCGTTTATTCTCATCTTTTTCTGCGTTCCGTCATTCGGGCAGACAGGATTTTCTTTCGGCGTGGGAGGAGAAGCGAATATCATCACCCTTGAAGACCGGGGTTTTGCGCTGGGCGGCGGCATACAGGGCGATTACCGGTTTGGTCCGGTATTTGCCGCGGGTTTTCATGCGGGCGCTTTTTATGATCTTAACGAACTTTTCAGCATTGAAAACAGGGCGCTGTTTCGATGGTATTTTGTACGGCACCAAAACACGGAACTGTTTTTTCAGGGAGACGCGGGCGTACTGTTGTCGTTCAGGAATTTTGACCTGGAGAAAAGCCGCGGCGCGCCCGCGTTCGGCCTGACACTGGGAACGCGGATTCATTTTACCCGGCACTGGTTTATTGAGCCGTATATCCAGGGCGGTTATCCCTATATTGCCGGGGCGGGTATTATCATCGGCGCGGGTGCCCCCGTAGCCGCGGATGAACCATCTAAGGCCGGAGGAAAGCCGGAAAATGAAACGCCCCGCGCGCGCGAAAAAATCGCGGAAAACACGGACGCGGAGCGGCCCGTCAAAACGGCGGATGTTCCTGCCGTGCGGAATGAAATGCCGCGCCGGGAGGCGGACCTGCCGCGCGGCGAAGAAAGGATGATTTTTCGCCAGGTAGAAAGCGTACCGGAAATCGCCGCGCTTTCCATGGACCCCTATATTTATTTTGCGTCCAATACCGCGGCGTTCGGCGGGCTTCCGTCAAAAACCATAGAGAATAATTACCGGATTATCCGGGCAATTGCGGGATTTCTCAACAGCAGCCTTCAGTACAGTTTGATTATTGAGGGACACGCGAATCCGGTCAGCAATTCCCCGGACGAGGAAAAAACGCTCAGTCCGTTGAGCGTTCAGCGGGCCGAACGGGTGGCCAACGCCCTGATCTATTTTGGCGTTGATCGCAAGCGGCTGATCATTGCCGGTTCGGGCGGGGTCAAAGCGCTGGTCCCCTGGACCGACCGGGCGCACTGGAACCTGAACCGGCGGGTGGAATTTCTGTTGTTCCGGCAGGGGGGAAATGAGTGAGACACGGGCAGAATGCGCGTTTTGTACCTGTCCTGAATTTGCACGGGAGATAAAAAATGAAGATCAAAACAGTTCGATGGTTCTTCGCCGCCCTCGCGGCGTTTGTGGTATGTTTTGCGGCGCTGGTGATCGCCAACTGTGAAAACCCCATTGTAAAAAAATGGTACGCGGCCGCCGATGCGGAACAGGCCGGAAACGGTACAGGCAGCGGTACAGGCGGCGGCGGTCCATGGGGTGTTGACGGCAACTGGAATAGCGGCGGCGGCTCGGGTGGTAGTGGTGCGGGTGGCGGCTCCGGCACAGGCGGCGGCGGCACGGGCGGCGGTGGCACGAGTCCGGGCGGTGGTTCCGGTGGCACGGGTGGCGGCGGTGGCACGAGCGGCGGTGGCGGCACGAGTCCAGGCGGCGGTGGCGGCACGAGTCCGGGCGGTGGCACAGGTGGCGGCGGTGGCGGCGGCACGGGTGGCGGCGGCGGCACGAGTCCGGGCACAGGTCCCGGTGGCGGCTCTGGCACGGGACCGGGCGATGGCGGTACGGGTGGCGGCTCTGGCACAGGACCGGGCGGTGGTTCCGGTGGCACAGGCGGCGGTGGCGGCACGAGTCCGGGCGGTGGCACAGGTGGCGGCGGTGGCGGCGGCACGGGTGGCGGCGGCACGAGTCCGGGCGGTGGCTCCGGCGGCACAGGC
>JAITGJ010000182.1 GCA_031280705.1 Spirochaetaceae bacterium | reverse complement strand
GACGTGATTGTCGCCCCAAAGTATTGGGGGACTTATATTGGGTCAGATGATACCATAACGGTAGAAATTAGTCAACAACCACCACCAAAGGTGGTGGCTTGAATGGCGGCCCCTAAAAGGGGCCTTAAAACCTTCCTGCTTTTCTTACGGTATAACCATCAATACATAACCACGGCCAAAGGCCGTGGTTTTCTAAGTTTTAATAAATTCCCCCATTCCGCAAGACTTGTGAAATAACCAACAAGTTTAGCCCCCATTTCGCATAACTCTCTTATAACGGCGCGCCGGAACCGGACGCCGCGTCAAGCCGCGCGAGAAGCGCGTCAAGTCCCGCGCCGGTATGCGCGGAAACAGGAATACTGCCCCGGTAACGTTCCATAAGGGCGGCAAGCCGCTCTTCTCCAGCCGCGCCGGAAAGCCGGTCAACTTTGTTAAGCGCAATGACGGCGGGTGTTTTTTCAGCGCCCAGATCGCGGAGGACTTCTATCGTCGTGTTGTAACAGTTTTCCACTCCCGGATCGGAAGCGTCGAGCACCTGAATAACCATATCGGCCAGGGCCGCTTCTTCCAGGGTAGACCGGAAAGCCGCCACCAGGGTATGCGGAAGGCGGCGGATAAAGCCGACGGTGTCCACCAAAAGGAGCGCCGTTCCTCCGGGGCGCGGCACGCGGCGGGTCGCGCTGTCCAGCGTGGCAAACAATTTGTCCTCGGCAAGTTCGGCGGAGCCGGAAAGCGCGTTGAGCAGCGAGGACTTTCCCGCATTGGTATACCCCACCAGGGCGCAGACGGGAAGGCCCGCTTTTGCGCGCTTTTTTCGCTGGGTGTCCCGGTTTTGCCGTACCCGCGCAAGTTCGCTTTCGCGGCGGCGGATGCGCTCCAGCACTTTGCGCCGGTCCGTCTCAAAACGGGTTTCGCCCGCGCCCCGCGTCCCGTAGTGTCCGCCGCGCTGACGGGAAAGATCGATGTACCTGTGATTCAGCCGGGGAAGCGACCAGGCAAGTTCGGCAAGCTCGGCCTGGAGCGCGGCTTCCCGGGTACGCGCGCGGGAAGCAAATATCTGGATGATAAGCTCCTGCCGGTCCACGGCGGAGATCCCGGAAAGTTTTTCCCAGTTCCACTGTTGGGACGGGCTTAATTCCCGGTCAAAAACCAGGCAGTCAACGCCCAATTCCGCGGCTTTTGCGGATAGTTCCTCCGCCTTGCCCGTGCCCACGCCGAATTTCCCGTGCTGCGCGCGGTTATGCACGATCTCCTCTCCGGCAATTTCAAGCCCAAGCGTCCCGGCAAGGGAGGCAAGCTCCCGCGCGAGGGAATCCGCCTCCGCGGGGGAGAGTTTCCCGTCCCGGATGCCCACAAGAAGCGCCCGCCGGGGCGCTTCGACGGTAGGGTGAAGATCACGCATGGCATACGGCGGGGACGCGCCGCGCGGCCGGCCATTTACACAACGCGCACCATCCAGCCTTTGGTATCGGGAAGGGCGCCGTACTGGATGCCCTTGAGGGTGTTCCGCATTTCCGCAGTAAACTCCCCCTCTTTTCCTCCGTTAAAAACCGTCTTCCGGCCCTGATAGCTGATCTCCGTAATGGGCATGGCCCCCGCGGCGGTGCCGCTGAGGAAACACTCCCTGCCTTCGGAAAGCACTTCATCTATAGCAATTTTCCGCTCGGAAACGGTTACGCCCCGGTCCCGGGCAAGTTCAATAATGCTCGCGCGGGTGATGCCGGGCAAAATCGTATCGCCCAACTCCGGCGTTGCCAGTTCCCCGGATTTAAGATAAAAAAACGCGTTGCAGGAGGAGCCTTCTTCTACATATTTCCGTTCCGCCGCGTCAAGAAAAATGCACTCTACAAAACCCTGCTCCGCCGCTTCGTGCTTTGCCAGCGCGGAAACCACATAGTTTGCCGCGGTTTTGATCCAGCCCGTACCTTTCGGCGTAGCGCGAATGCGGTCCGTGATCAGCGCGGCGGGCGTCCCCGGCGAAAAATAGGAACTGACCGTGGTCGCCGCCACGACAACCCAGGGTTCCCGCGAAATGCTGACGCCGATTCCACCCTCGGAAAGCACAAAAGGCCGGATGTACACCGAATCGGCGTTGAGGAAGGCGTCTTTCTCCCATGCGGCCCGGTAGGCGGGGCGGAACCCCAGCGCCGCGTTACGGCGGACCACTTCGACAACCGCCTCCACAAATGCGCCTTCCGGGAAGGGCGGCATATACAGCCCTTGCATGGAATTGAAAAAACGCGCCGCGTTACGGTCCGGCCTGAAAATGGCGAGACCGCCGTCTTTTTGGGGCAGCGCCTTGAGTCCCTCAAAACAGCTCATCCCGTACTGGGAGGTGTAGCTTATGAGCGGCATATCCGGATAAAAATTCCGGGCATCCGCCAGCGCGCGCACCTCGTCTTCGGGAAGACGGGCCTCTTCCTCCGGCGTCTTGTGGGGCTTCTCCAGATACTCACCGGTCCACGACCCCGGCTCCGCCCGGTAACGTGAACGGTAACTTACCGGGTACGAATTCAAATTGAATGCCATGAGGAAACTCTAGCATAAAACGCCTTTTCTTACAATGCCCAATGGCCTTGGGCGATGGGACTCCGATCAACCGGCGGTTTGCCGGGCAAAACGACTGCGGAGGCCGGCCGGGGCGCGGCGCCAATTTGGCGAAGTTTCCAAACAACTCTACTACCTAAAAAAATAAATGATGATCAGAACAGGAAAAAAAATGTTTTAGCGGAAGTTGTTTAATAACTTCAGTTGTTAAACAACTTCCGCTAATAACTGAAGTTATTAAACAACGCTACTCTAAAGATAATGAGGCAGGGCACCGTCTCGCGCCAAGTTACCGCTCTCTTCTCTTGTGCGGGACTACTATCACATCATCATTGGCACAGTGGATATAAAACAGTATAATGAAGCCAAAGAAACCAGAGAGGGGAATCTATGCCGGCAAAAAAATATAGAGTTACGTTAATCAAAG
>JAITGJ010000180.1 GCA_031280705.1 Spirochaetaceae bacterium | reverse complement strand
GATTTGACCGGGTTCGAGCAAAATTCCGGGTTGACAAAACGTTGCGGGGCGGGTTACACTAACCCAGGCGTATTTCAGAGGAAGTGAGGTGGGGCCGCCCCGCGGGGCCGCTGAATCCTCCACTATCCCGTAACTGTAACGGCATCGGCGGCTGCCGATGCCCAAGTCAGGCGACTTTGGTACGCCGGCGGACCCGTGCCGGTACATGCGTAACCGGCGCATTATGCGGTCCGTCAGTTTTCCAGACCTCGCGGATTGGGTCCCGGAAAAATGCCGTTCCTTTTGTGGCGGCGTTGATTCCTGTGTCCCGGCCCGCTGGAGCGGGAGGCAGGCATGACCGAATTCGCCATATACGGAAAGGGAGGGATTGGCAAATCCACCATATCCGCCAACATTTCCGCGGCGCTTGGGCGGCGGGGGCGGCGGGTACTTCAGATTGGCTGCGATCCAAAGCACGATTCAACACGATTACTGCTCCACGGCGAGCGGCTTGTTACGGTGCTTGATTACCTTAAAGAAACCAGTCCCGATAAATGCAGGCTTTCCGATATTGTGCGTTCCGGTGTTTTCGGTATTCACTGCCTTGAGGCAGGCGGCCCCGAACCGGGCGTGGGCTGCGCCGGGCGCGGCATTCTTACCACCTTTGAGCTGATCGGGCGGCTGGGCATTAAATCCAACAACTACGATGCCATTCTCTACGATGTTTTGGGCGATGTGGTGTGCGGCGGTTTTGCCGTACCGATCCGGCGGGAATACGCGGAAAAAGTGTACATTGTTACGTCCGGCGAATTTATGGCCCTGTACGCGGCGAACAATATTCTGCGGGGACTGAAAAATTACGATCACAACCTGCCCGGCCGCGCCGGGGGGATTATTTTCAATTCCCGCGCCCTGGGCGAGGAAGACAGCCGTATCCGCCGTTTTTGCGATGCCGTTGGCCTTCCCCTGCTTGAAACATTTCCGCGCAGTGATCTATTTTCTGCGTGCGAAAAGGAAGGGAAATGCCTTGTCGAAGGCTACCCCGATTCAGACCTTGCCCAAAAATTCGATCTCCTTGCGGAAAAAATTGAAACACAGCAGGAACTCTACGCGGCCCGGCCCCTTTCCGATGAAGAACTTGAAGAGCGAATTTTGGGCCGGGAACGAAAACCGTCCGCCGCACCCCTTAAAACGGCCGTGCCGGAAACAGCGCCGGAAACGGCCGCGCCCGCCGCGCCGGCGCTTTTTTCAAAAAGCCTTGTATCAAAAGAGCCGCTCATGGGATGCGCCTTCAGCGGCGCCATGAGCATCGCCATCCAGATTGCCGGAGCGCTCTGCGTTGCCCACGGCCCCCGAAGCTGCGCGCACATAACGTATCAAAGCAATACTTCCAAATCCCGGCGCTTCCTCCTCGAACGGGGCCTGGTCCTTGCCTATACGAGCGCGCCGCCGGTGTTTTCCTCCGACATGAACGAAGGCGTGATGATTTTTGGCGGCATCGAAGAACTGCGCAATAAAATTATCGAGCTTAAAGAAAAGTATCCCGCTCCGCCCGGCGAAAAACGGATTTTCTTTGTGCTTACCACCTGCCCCGCGGGAATTATCGGCGACAATATCGGCAGGGTGATGGACCTTGAAGGCAGTGACGCGCACATTGTTCCCCTCAAAACCGACGGCAATATGCAGGGAGACTACTTGCAGGGAATTTTGTTTGCGCACTTTGAAATAGCCCGCGCCCTTATTGACCGGAATATTGCGCCGGAAGAAAATACGGTAAATATCGTGGCGGAAAAACCTGAAACCTACGCCCTTGCCGAAAGTTTTGATTCGGTAAAAGAAATACTCGACAGTTTTGGCATCCGGGTAAACTGCCACTTTATCTGTGAAACAACGGTAGAAGATGTGCGCGCCTTCCGGCGGGGAAAACTAAACCTCCTCGCCTGGGACGATTACATGGGAAGAACCATCAGGGAGTTTCTGGAAAGGGAGTACGGCGCGGAATTTTTTGACGAACCGTTTCCGGTGGGCTTCCGCGCCGCCTGCAACTATGCCCGCCGTCTGGGCGCGTATTTCAAAAAAGGCGCGAAAGAAATTGACGCGGTTATTGCACGGTTCGAGCGGCGCTACCGGGAGGAAGTCCGGGCGCTGCGCCCAAAACTTGAAGGGAAACGGCTCATGATCATCACCATCACGCAAAACATCGACTGGGCGCTGGAAGCCGCAATCGACACGGGAATGATTATTACGTTTGCCGGCATCATGGATTATTCACAGGACAATCGTTTTACTACCGGTTTTCGGGACGCGATTGAGGAACTGTCGCTTTCCTACGATCTGCGAAATGCCGGCGCCGATGTGCGGCGCATCAAACCGGATCTCCTCATCTCGCCATTCCCGCTGGGGCCGGACGCGGACGCGGTATTGCAGGACAACCTTACCTACAGTCCCACGGCGGGATTTTTCAGCGGACTGGAGCTTGCGCGGCGCTGGGCGGAAATTTTCAACATGAATCTTATGGAAGGATGGAGAAAAGATGAATATCTTTTCAGAAAACATTACGCCTGACAGTTTTTCCGGCGCCATCTTCGCCGTTGAAGGCATTGCCGATTCCTGTACCGTGCTTAACGGCCCCACCGGCTGTAAATTTTATCACAGTGCGATTTCGGACAGCCAACTGCTGCGCGGCCCGGGCGGGTCTCCACTCACGAGGGGCCTTGGGGAATTCTGGTTCGGCATGCCCCGGATTCCTTCAACGTATCTCGACGGAAACGATTATGTGTTTTCAAGCCGCGACAAACTGGAACGGCTTTTGCGGTCCGTTGCGGGAGGACGTTTTGGCCTGGTGGCGGTGATCAATTCACCCGGCGCGGCCCTTATCGGAGATGATGTGGAACGGCTGCTCGCGGAGACGGTACAGGGCGTCCCCGCTTTTTCCCTGGAGACGGCGGGTTTTTCAGGGACGTTT
>JAITGJ010000168.1 GCA_031280705.1 Spirochaetaceae bacterium | reverse complement strand
GGCAATTTCCCCCTGGCCGTCTCCCCAGTCGTGCAGCGCGCCGGAGGCATGGACCGTGCCGTCTATTTCAAATACCACATAATCGTTTTTCTTTTCCTGAATGTCCGCCGCGCTGCGGCGGAGCAAAATCCCCCGGCTCATCAACGGTTCCATAAACCTGAGCACATCGGCAATATCCCGCGTTTTAAGCGGACGTATGGACTCATATTCATCGGCATAAATCATGGTGCCCGCGCCCTGATTGGAGAACAGTTCCCGCAGTATGACGCCGCTTTCCCGGCCGTCGACCAGTTGGACGCGCTCAACGCCGGTTTCCATCGCCCGGAGCGCGAGCCGGATTTCCCGGGCAAATTGCCGCGCGGCGGCATCCGCCCCGACGGAACCGTCCGCCGCTCTGTCAGGCAGGATGTCGAGAATTGCCCGCGCTTCGGCAGGGGTGATGCGCGAAAGACGCCCGCCTTCCTCAACCGCAATGCCCTTAGGCACGCGGTAACCGGGAACGGACGCGCCGGAAGAAAAACGGATCGCTTCCCGCGCGGATACGATTAACAGTTTTACCGCTCCCAGCGCCGCCGAAACGGTAAGGGCTATTTCTTCCGGCGGAACGTGGTAGGGTTTTCCCGCGGGGCTCCAGCCGATACAGGGCAGAATCGGTATCATGTTTTGTCCCAAAACCCGCTCCAGGGATTCGGCATATATTTTGTCGACACGCCCGGTCTGCTGCATGTCAACGCCGCCTGAAACGCCAAGCCCGCGCGCGCGTACAAAATTGCCGATCACCGCGTCAACCCGGTCTGCGGACAGCCCTGTCATAAAGCGGTTCGCCGCATGAAACGCCGCCATTTCCACAAACGGCATGGCTTCTTCCGCGATAATCCGCACGCCGCTTTCCGCATGCACACATTCAATGCCGTATTTGCAGAGCACCGCCTCTATCCATTCGTCTGCGCCCGGTACAATTACTATCCTGAAACCGGTGCGGGAAAGCAGCGCCACATCCCGCATCAACAGGGGAAAGGCGGAGCTTTCGGTAACGGGAAAATCAATCAGAAATACCATCGTAGAGCCGGCAAACCGGCTCTGGTAGAGAAACGCCTCCCGTACCAGTTCCACCTGCGAAGAAAAACCGTCCGCGCCGGCGGCAGGGAGGGCCATCGTTGTATCACTCACCGGGCTATTCCAGAAGCAGTTCCGTTACTCCCTTCTGCCGTACCGTAAGCGCGATAACCGTGCCGGGACCAAACACCGCTTCCATCTCCTTCCGGTAACCCTCAAAATAATTCCGGGACATATACGCCTGAATGGTTCCGGCAAATCCGCCGCCGTGAACGCGGCTCGCGCCGTTGTGCCCCAGGAAGTTATGGCTCATGGCAAGGGCCAGGGCAATGCCCTGCCCGGCGGTATTGTGCGGCGTCCAGATATTTTGCAGTAATTCCGCCGATGATTTGCCCGATTCTCCAACCAGGCCCAGATACCGGCCCAGGGCGCTCCGCCGTTCTTCAAAGTCATACAGATCATTTGTTTTTTCAAGGGCGTTTTTCATGTCGTCTACGCGGATATTTTCGCTGAAATAGTGAAGCGCGCGCAGAATCGGGCGGTCCCCGATCTTCGCGCGCAGTTCCGCCGCCCGCTCCAGTACCTCGCTCCGGGAACATTCGCGCAGTGTTTCTTTCCCCAGCGCCTTTGCCACCGCCTTCATCTCACGGGGAATCGCCGCGTAATCATCCGTAAGGTCCGCGTGGCTCCCGCCGGTCCGTACCGCGGCAATGACAAACCCAAGCGATTCGGGGTCGAATTTCAGCGGCGTAACGAGGGGATTTTCCGGATCCTCAAAGTCGATGGCGATGACGCCGCCTGACGCGCTCGCAAGCTGATCCATAAGGCCGCACGGTTTCCCGAACCAGAGGTTCTCCGCCTTCCAGCCCATTTTTGCCAATTCGGGCGCGGAGCGGGCGCCGTTTCCGTAAAACGAATCAAAAATTTTTGCGATAAGCACTTCCACCGCCGCGGAAGAAGAAAGCCCGGAACCGGGAAACACCGTGGTATCGGCGGACGCGGTAAAGCCGCCCGGTTTGATCCCCCGCGCGGCAAACTGCGCCGCAATTCCCCGGATCAGGGCTTCCGTGGTGCCCCGTTCCGCCGGGTCGGCCTCAAAATTGGGCGAACCGTCCGGATGCGCAAGGTTCACTACCACATCGGGATACCCTGTTGAGCGGAACACCACCAGCGAATCGGCGCGTTTTGATACGGCCGCGGCCGCGTCCAGTTGTACCGAAGCGGCAAGCACTTTGCCGTTGTTGTGATCGGTATGGTTTCCGCCCAGTTCCGTCCGCCCGGGCGCGGAAAAAAGCCGGACATCCCCGCGCGTTTCCGGGTATTCCCGCACCACAAAGTCGGAAGCGGCCCACACCGATCCCGTAGCCGGTTTTTCCGGAAACTCAAGCAGCCCTTCTATGAGCGCGCGGTAACGCGAACACGCCACTTCGGCGTCCGCGCCGTACAGTTCCGTAACAATTTTCGCGGCCCCAAGCCGCGGCAGCAATTCCTGTCCGGTCATCGTCTCCCCACCAGTCCGGCATCACCCGCGGGCGCGCCAATTGTCGCCGCATAACGGCGGCGAATAGTTTTAATATCGAAAAATTACGGGGCGATCTTGAGCGCTGGCGTTATTTTGTCTGTTACCGGTCCAGGAGCAGGCGATACCGCGTGAGCCGCTCGTCAAGAAGCGCGATGAGGCGTTCGTAGAGCCGGATACGGGCGGGAGAGACGGCGTTGATATACGCGCTGTTTGCCAAGACAATCCGTTCGCCAAAGGCGATCATGGTGCGGATCTTCGGCATATCCACAAAACGGAGCGGCGTTATGAGGGCAAGGTAATGGGCGGGAATGTATCCGGCGTTCATCTTGAACGCCGTAAGGCCCTGCCACCGTATCTCGCGGATTTTATACGC
This sequence comes from Spirochaetaceae bacterium, assembly GCA_031280705.1. Taxonomy (GTDB): domain Bacteria; phylum Spirochaetota; class Spirochaetia; order Treponematales; family Breznakiellaceae; genus JAISQV01. The sequence continues at coordinate 1,989 of JAITGJ010000168.1, read as the reverse complement.
CATCTCGTCCCGGAAATTCCGGTTAAGCCGTATTTTTTCCCGCGCCAGGCCGTCCGTGATGTCCGCGTCCGGTTCGATGACGAGTTCCGCCGCGGCATACCGGCGCGGCTCTCCAAAATCTTCGATATAATAATCGTCCGTAAATGCGGGAAAATCGGCGGAAAGGCCCTCCCGCGTCAAAAAAAGCGCGGCGGCCGTATCGGCCACGTCCCGGATAATAAGATACCGGTTTGACGCGGCGATGGTAAACGCGAACAGAACAGAGTCGTTTTTCGCGTATGTTTCGGTAACACGCCGGACAAAGTCGCGGGAAAGCCCGTCAAAGGCGGCTTCGGGAACCACCATGGTGGCAAAAAACAGTTTGGGCGATCCGGTCCTGCCGGGAAGATAATCCCGTTTGAGATATGTCCACATTTCCACGGGATACAGTTTCAATATGCATGATTCTTCCCGCCGCGTTATGCGGAGATCGGCATCCCCTTCAAGGATATTGAAGTTGGCGATTTCGTACTCAAAGCTATCCGCCCGTTCGCCGTCCCGCCACAAAAACCCCCGGTAGCTTTTGTCCGGCAGCGGCCCCCGCGCGCCGTTCTGATCGGCTACGCCGTTCTGATCGGCGACGCCGCTCTGATCGGCGGTTTGCAGTATGTCGTCTTCGGCAAAAAAGAGCGGCGCTTTTTTGAATTCCCAGCGCCCGTCAAATATCCCCTTGGTCCAATAGCCGGTGTCGCCCGACACGCCGCGTCCGGCAACGCGCAGTTCCCGTGCGCCGTTGCCCTGCCCGTTTTGCAGAATCGTAATGCGGCGCGTAATCGCGGCGCCGCCCGAGAGGGGGATACGCGGCTGGGGACGCCAGTCTTCAGGCGGAAGCGCCCACGCATTAAGGTTGGAAAAATAATCCGTTCCCGGCTTGGCGGATACGTAGGGCGTGTAGGTGTACTTGAAAAACATGGGGTCGCATCCGGTAACGTCAAAATCGGCAAGGCGGGTGTACATTTCACCCGCGCTGTTGATGAGGAACATGGTAGACGCGCTTGCCGAAAACGCGGCGGCTATGAACGCGCCGCGTTCGGGACCGGCAAAATTCCGGGAAAAATCGGCGGGCAGCCCCGTATCGGCATAACAGATTTCCTGTCCGTCATCGAGGAGCACGTAAGTAGTAACAATTTCCTGCGTGCCGTTGTGGTGCTGATTCCCGAACGGATCTTCGTAGTACAGCACGTGGCTGTTGCGTTTTCCCACCGCCCAGGATATGTTTTTCGCGGTGCGCGGATCAAGACAAAGCTGTTCCACGCCGGGCCAGCCCTGCCGGTCAAGCCATACCCCGCTTTTGTGGGCGATGGTAGAATCAAAACAGTACCGGTAAAATTTTCCCTCCACGGAAAGCGCCACCAGTTCATCCGCATCGGCGGCGATTTCCGCGACAGCGGCCGTTTTCGAAAACCGCCACTGCCGGGGATTGTGGGGCAGTCCGGTTCTTGCAAACCGTGTCCAACTGCGCGGCTGTTCGGCGGGATCGATACTTTTGTACCAGATCCGTCCGTCCCGGAGGATATAGTAGTGATAACTGTTAAATGTCTGCGTCCGGGTTTTGATATATACCGCGGGCGGAAAGAGGCCGTTGATGTCTTCGCCGCCGGGACGCCCGTCCGCTCCGCGTGGAACGGCGCGCGGGGCATAATCATGCGGCCCCAGATACAGCGCCCGGGAGAGGGCACAGGAAGAAAGCACAAAAGAGACGGCGAGGGCGGCCGCCGTTTTTGACATGCGTTTCATATTCGTTCTCCTTCATGTTTTATGTCAAAAAACAATTTGACGCCGGCGCCAAAACGAAACCCCGCGTTTACAAAATCTTCCGCCGAAGAATAATTAGAGTCTGTCTATAATGTAGACACATTATAGACAGACTTCCTTGAAAACCGCATTTTCGCAGCCTTTAGGCGAGAAAATGCAAGGTCTGTCCATAAAGTAACCGACTTTATGGACAGA
>JAITGJ010000117.1 GCA_031280705.1 Spirochaetaceae bacterium | reverse complement strand
TTTAGAAACCTCAGTTTCTAAACAACTTCCGTTAAAAAACGTAATTTCGCAGCCCCAAAGCGCAGCGCCGGGGCGAGAAATTGCAAGACTTGTGAAATAACCAACCGGGTTATTGAACAGTCCAATAGATTGGGGCGTTCTGCGCGGAACGGCATTGCTTTTTCCGAAAAACGGCGGTATATTGAACACGTCTCCGCAAAATGCGCCGCGTTTTGCCGGGATTCAGGGAAGCGCCGGTGTATTTAATTGAGAACGCGCCGTAGAGGGCGCGTTAACCGGCGTTACCCGCACGGTTTCCGGGGGTGCACTGGTTTCGACTGGTACGGTTCGGGGCCCAGGCCGCAGGTGGAGTGCCGATCTCCTGATTCGGCAAAACTTTAACTGCCAACAACGACAGTTACGATTACGCCTTAGCCGCGTAACCGCGTGGAACCGTTCCGCCGCTCTGAGGGACGGCTTCCGCGTCGCAATCAGGGCTGGCTGCGCCGCCGCTTCCGGAGACGGCGTGGCAAGATTTTCCGGAATACGGACCGGCCGCGCGCCGTTTAGCCAAGCCGGTCCCGACAATACGATAAACGGCTAAACCTGTAGAAGCTTGTGTTTCGCGTATCAGGACGCGGGTTCGACTCCCGCCACCTCCAAAAGACTTCCCCGCCGAAAAAGCGCGCGCGGCGGGGCGTTATCCGGCCAGAGCCGCGCCGTCCGGTAAGACCCGCCGCTTCAGGAATACGTCTGCGCGATGGCCCTGAATTCATCCTGAATATCGATAAGGGCATCGGTTATTACCGGATCAAACTGGGTTCCCCTTCCATCAAAGATGATATTTACCGCTTCGGTGTAGGGGATGGCCGCCTTGTACACCCGGGCACAGACCAAAGCGTCATACACATCCGCAAGCGAGGCGAGCCGCGCCGCGAGCGGAATATCCATTTCCGAAAGCTGCCGGGGGTAGCCTTTCCCGTCCCACCGCTCGTGGTGGCCGAAGCAAATATCCTCGCAGTGTCTCAGGTACAGTGAAGAATTAATATCGCCCAGTTCCCCGATAATTTCCTTCCCCCGGGTCGTATGGGTTTTCATCACCTCGTACTCCTCCGGGTCAAGGCGGCCCGGCTTAAGAAGGATCCGGTCCGGAATGGCGATTTTTCCTACATCGTGCAGGGCCATCGACTTTACGATACTTTCGGGATCGAGGTCCTTGAGTTCCCCGGCGTAGCTCGAATTGGTATTGATGAGGTGGTTCACCAGGGTAAGCACATAGAGCTGGGTTCGCTTGACATGTTCGCCCGATTCCAGGTCCCGGTGCTCAATTACATTGGCAAGGCCCTGGAGGGCGTTATCCAGGGTTTTTGTCGCCTCGGCGGTTTTTTCGGCGACCATTTGTTCCAGGCTGTCGCTGTAATTTTTGAGGGCGATCTGGTTGCGCACCCGCAATTTGACGATTTCGGGCAGGAAGGGCTTATTGATAAAATCAACGGCCCCCGCCGCGAGCAGTTCGCTTTCCGAATCGTTTTCCGCAGTTATAAAAATAACCGGAATCCGCCTGAGAGTATCATTGGCCTTCAGGATGTCGAACAGTTCCCGTCCGGTCATTTCAGGCATCATAACGTCAAGAAGAATGATCTTGGGGAGTACGCCCGCTTCCCGGAGCATTTTGAGCGCCTCCACTCCGTTGAAGGCTGTTACTATCTGGTATTCATCCTGAAGTATTTCTTCCAGGATCATGACGTTCATGTCAACATCATCAACCACAAGCACCGTGGCGCGGCTTTTATCGAGGCTAGGCATTTTTCGCCAGAACCTGATCGATCGCCGTAATGGTTTCGGCAAAGCAGGCGTTTATCGCCGCCTGAACGGCCGGATCCACCGCCCCGCCCTTAATCTGGGTCTCCACTTCCAGGGCTTTCTTGTGGAGCTCTATCAGGGAAAGGTTCCCCGCGAGCCCCTTAATGGTATGCGCCGCGGTTTGGGCCTTTTCCAGGTTTCCCTCATTAAGCAGGGTATTAAGTTCGTTCAGATTGTTTTCCGCCCGGAATTTGGTAAGAAGCTTTACATAGAGCTTCATGTTATTCATAACCCGCTTAACGCCGTCCGCCTCGTCCACATAAACGATTCCATCCGCCATGGTTACCTCCATCCTTTTTCGTTATAGATTTATTCTAATATAGACGCCGCCTTTTTGGAAGGGTGCCCAGGGCGCTACGTGGCTGGGCACCCTTTGCCGGAGCAAAAAAATAATTTTTTCCCTTGCATTTATGCCGCGCCGCTTTTATAGTTAAAATATACGGCGGTATTCAAGACCGCAACTTGATTCGGGAGTATCCCGAAAGGCCCGTGGGGGCCTGTGATTGTAAAATAACAAGAGAGGGAGGCCGATATGGAAAATCCGCCTGAAGAGAAGGGGCCGGCGCTTTGAAGACCCGGCCGGAGCAGAGACAGTTAAACAGCAAGGTTGTTTGATATATAAGCCCGAAACGGGCGTTCCCCGCATAACGGGGTTTATGAGGCCGGGTATGTTCCGGCCTTTTTTTTGCCCGCCGTGCGGGACACTAGACGGCCCCGCCGCGCGCGCCCTACAATACCCGGCATGGCATTGAACTGCGGTATCGTGGGACTCCCCAACGTGGGAAAGTCCACGATTTTTTCCGCCCTTTCGGGCGTCCGGGCCGAGGCGGCCAACTACCCTTTCAGCACGATCAATCCCAATGTCGGCGTCGTTACCGTTCCGGACGGGCGGCTTACCCGCCTTTCCGGCATTTTCCACCCGGAGCGGACCATTCACGCGGCGGTGGAATTTGTCGATATCGCGGGCCTCGTAAAAGGGGCGTCGGAGGGGGAGGGGCTTGGGAATCAGTTCCTCTCCCATATCCGGGAGGTGGGGGTCATCGCCCAGGTGGTGCGCTGTTTTGACGATCCTGACATTATCCATGTGGCCAACCGGGTCGATCCCGAGGCGGATATAGAAACCATCAATATTGAGCTTGCCCTCGCGGACCTCCAGACCCTCGCCAAACGGCGGGAACGGGCCGAACGCGCGCTCAAGGTGCAGGACCGCGCCGAGCGGAAAAACGCGGAGCTTACGCTGGCGGCGCTGGACAAAATCGGTCCTGTGCTGGAGGAGGGGCGGCCCGCCCGGCTCGCCGCGCTGGACAGCGATCTGCGGGACGCGGTGTACGACTGTCATTTTATCACGATGAAGCCCCAGCTTTATGTGTGCAATGTTGATGAGGCGGGCATGAAAGCGGGCGGGCAAAACGCCCATGTCGCGGCGGTAACACGCCGCGCCGGGGCGGAACATTCCCGCGCCGTCGTTATATGCGGCAAGTTCGAGGCGGAACTTGCGGATATTGAGGACGGGGCGGAAAAAAGCGCGTTTCTCGCGGAAATCGGCCTTGAGGAGCCAGGCCTGTTCTCCCTGGTTCGTTCGGCCTACGATCTTTTGGGTCTTCGGACCTTCTTCACCGCCGGTCCCGACGAGTGCCGCGCCTGGACCATCCGCGCCGGAGACGCCGCCCCAAAAGCCGCGGGCGTTATTCACACGGATTTTGAGAAGGGCTTTATCAAGGCGGAAGTCTATGCCGTTGAGGATCTGTTCCATTACGGGACCGAGGCGAAGATCAAAGAAGCGGGAAAATACCGGATAGAGGGTAAAGAGTATCAGGTCCAGGACGGAGACGTGATTTTTTTCAAATTCAACGTATAGGCGGGGCCGGGATCACGTCCCGCCCGTGCGCCGGGCGTCCGGATTTCTTTCGTATATCCTTGCCGCATTGCATCCGTCCCGGCGGAAAAGGGCCGGCGCCGGATTTTACCGCAGCGTGCGAAAAAACAGCGGAATCGCTGTTTTCCGGCTGACGGCGTGATAGCGTATAATGGTATGGAAGTAGAACCATTCGATTTGCAAAAACACTCATTTTTTGGCGGACTCGTGGACGATCAAATTGAAACGGTAGTTTCTTTGATGCGGCGGGAAACCTTTGATGAGGGGGCGGTCATTATTCGTGAGGGCGAACAGAACGACCGGATATGGTTCCTCCTCTCCGGCCGTGCCGAAGTTACCCAGCGGGGTATATTGCTTGATGTTTTTGAGGAAGGGGACGCCTTCGGTGAAATGGAAGTGATCGACATTATGCCCGCGGAGGCGACGATCAAAACCCTGTCCCCCGCGCGGATAATTTCCCTTTCCAACAGCGGCCTCCATGAACTTTCCAAACGGGACCTTAAAGCGTTTTCCCTTCTGGTTATGAACCTCGCGCGGGATATGTCCCGCCGCCTGCGCGCCATGAACCGCCGCTACACCGCCCGCCCGGAGGGGCAATAATCCCATGGTTTTCCCTGAACCGCCGCCGCCGCCTGAAAACCGCGTCCGGCACAAGCCGTCAGGAAAGCGGCTTTTCCGCGTCCGGGCCCTCATCGCGGGCCTGGCGTTGTTTTTTTGCAAAAACGGCGGACTTTTCTTGACATAAATGAATAAAACCGGTATGGTCTTGCGTATTGGCTGGTCCGGCAGCGGTACGGGGCGGTTGTGAACGAAGCCGCGCGCTTCCCGGACGGCACTATCTTTTTAAAGGAGAAACCCATGAAACTGAACAAAGCGGCCCTTGTCGCCGCGCTTCTTCTCGCGATCTCAGGCGGCCTCTATGCCAAAGGCAAGCAGGACGCCGGCGGGCTTACCATTACGCCGGGCGTACTCAAGGTGGGTATGGAGATCGGGTATCCCCCGATGGAGTACTACGATACCGACGGGAATACCCCTATCGGCTTTGATGTCCAGCTTGCCGCGGCCATTGCCGAACAGTTGGAACTCCGGGTTGAGTATATCGATACCGCCTGGGACGGCATTTTTGCCGGGGTGGAGACGGGCAAGTACGATTTGATTATTTCCTCCGTTACCATTACCCCCGAACGGCGGCAGAAGTATATTTTTCCCGGCGCCTATATTTCCAACGCCCAGGCAATCGTGCTTCCCGAAGGGTCAAGGCGGACGGTCAGGCGGCCTGAAGACCTTGCGGGTTTGCGGGTAGCCTATCAGTCGGAAACCACATCGGATTATGTGATGCGGGATTATGCGGCGCAGGGACTCAGTTTCCAGGCGTTTGGCTATGACAAAGTGATAAACTGCTTTGACGAACTGCGCGCCGGGCGTGTTGACGCCGTTATCTGCGACAGCGTGGTCGCCTATTTCTACAACGCCAACGCCGCCTATCCCGTTACCATCGTGTGGGAAGGAGAGGGCGAAGAACTGGGCGTGTGTATCCGCGGGGGAAATACCGCTCTGGGAGACGCGGTAAGCGAGGCGCTCCGCGTCCTGTTTGCCGACGGCACGGTCCAGCGGCTTTCCCAAAATATTTTCGGACGGGACCTCGTTTCTTCGGTACGGCGGTAGACCGGGCCGGGCAGAGCCGCCGGGACCATGATGCCGGCGGCTGCCCGACGTCCCGGTGATGCCGGCGGCATTGCCATTGAGGTAGCACATGAGCACACTGCAAAAGGTGTTAAGCTGGATTCCGCCTCTTTTGGGCGGCGCACGGATAACCATCGCCCTTACCATTCTTGCCACTACGGCGGGCGTTATCATGAGCCTGTTCATCGCGCTCGGCAAAATGTCGAAACGGCTCGCGCTCCGTAAAGTATGCTCCGCATACGTGTTCTTTTTCCGGGGCACCCCGCTCCTCATGCAGTTGTATTTTATTTACTACGGACTTCCCCAGATTACGCCGCTCCTTACGATAAACAACCGGTTTATCGCGGCCTTTATCGCGTTCAGCCTCAATTCCGCGGCCTACTGCGCGGAAATTATCCGGGCGGCGATCCAGAGCATCGACCGGGGCCAGTTTGAGGCGTCGCGGGCGCTCAGGCTGTCCTACGCCCAGACCATGCGCCTCGTGATCATCCCCCAGGCGATCCGGCGGCTCATTCCCCCCATCGGCAATGAATTTATCATGATGCTCAAGGATGCGTCGCTGGTTTCGATTATCGCGCTGACCGATATTACCAAAGTTACCCGGTCCATCTCGTCTTCCGCGGCTACCGCGATGGTGTACATTCCCGCCATGATTCTCTACCTCATCATTACGGCGATTTTTTCCCTTGTCTTTCACCGGATAGAAAAAAAGTATTCCGCGTATGTGTAGCAAAACAGGCGCGGTAAAAGCAACAAAAAAAGAAGGGAGGAAAACGCCATGCCGATGATTAAAACAGTGGATGTCTGCAAAAGTTTTCACACAAAAATGGCGCATCATCCCCTGCAGGTGCTCAAAAATGTTTCCCTTACCGTTGAACAGGCGGAAGTGGTGTGTATTATTGGCCCTTCCGGCGCGGGAAAATCAACGTACCTGCGCGCTTTAAACCGCCTGGAGCCGATTGATTCGGGGAAAATCTTTATTGAAGATAAATTGCTGTTCGACTGCGCCAACGGAGTGAACACCGTCAAAATTTCAGCGTATGAAATGAATATTTCCCTGCTTGAGGTGGGAATGGTGTTTCAGACGTTCAACCTGTTTCCCCACCGCACGGTGCTTGAAAATGTAACGCTCGCGCCGGTCCATGTGCGTAAAATGAACGAGGAAGCAGCCCGCGCAAAGGCGAAAGAACTGCTTGACCGGGTGGGCCTTGCCGATAAGATAGACGCTTGGCCGTCCCAGCTTTCCGGCGGCCAGCAGCAGCGGGTGGCCATTGCGCGCGCCCTCGCGATGGAGCCCAAAATCATGCTGTTTGATGAGCCGACTTCCGCCCTGGACCCGGAACTGGTGGGAGAGGTGCTTTCCGTCATGAAAAGCCTTGCCCGGGCGGGCATGACCATGCTGGTCGTTACCCATGAAATGGGCTTTGCCCGGGAAGCGGCCAGTACCGTGGTGTTTATGTACGAGGGATCCATTCTGGAATCAGGCCCGCCCGAAAAAATATTTTCCGCACCCGAAAATCCCCGCACCCGCCAGTTTTTGCAGAGCGTCCTCTAGGAAAACGCTGGTTAAATTGAGAATTGAGAAAGGGGAAATTCGCAAATAGTTGTACGGAATTTGCTCAATAACGAACCGGATCAGCGAACAAGCCCAATACAGAGCCGTTATTTTGCACATAACGTTCCGGCTGTTTACGACGTTTTGCCAGCCCGGATAAGGGCTTTGCGAAGCATCGCTTCCGTAGGAAGCGCGACCAGGGCTGGCATCCGTTCCGCATTGCGGA
>JAITGJ010000070.1 GCA_031280705.1 Spirochaetaceae bacterium | reverse complement strand
TTGTCTTATTTAATTTTGGACGCCCTTAATGAAACATTTACAACAGTCAGGAAAGAACAATTATTTGAAGACCAGTTTAAGATTTATTACCACACCGGCGGGATATACAATACATTTCTCTTGTGGTTTGCAGATGAAATGCGTGAAAGCCCTGAAAAAATGGCTGAATTAAGCTGTAATTTACTTCCAAAAAATTTTAGGCCCTTGCTGCTTTGATTTTGTTTCTACCTATTTTCTTTCCTCCATACAATTTTAAGCCCAGACCAGAAATGATCACTCACAGAACATACTTTTATATCTACCATCCCTAATGGCAAAATTAATTCTCTTATTCTATTTTCAGTTATGTTTGTCTCAGCTTTTGAATTTTTTTCGGCCATGAAATCCATATTATTCCATTTTTATTAATACTTTCAATTATATTTTTTAATTCCTTCCAGTATAAAGATTTGCAGGCTAGCGTTGTTTAATAACTTCAGTTGTTAAACAACTTCCGCTAAAAAACAGCGAAAAGCGGAGCTTTTCGCAAGACTTGTGAAATAACCAACCGGGTTATTGAACAAGTCCATTATCATCAAAATTCTTCGTTTTTGTCAAGTATTCGAATTGCGACATAATTTTTCTAACCCAAGGGTGGCGATAAATCTTTTCGGGGGTATTGCGCCTAACCCCCTGTGCCCCAAAAAATCCCGCAGACTAGAGCGGCTCGCCGTTTCGCCAGCGTTCAATGCGGTCCCAGGCGGCGTTGAGCCGCGCGCTTTTTTCCGTGGCTTTTTTGAGGGACTCCGCGTGTCCCGCGTGATGGTCCGGGTGGTGCGCCTTGAGGAGTTTTTTATAGGCCGCCTTGCACGCCGCCGCCGAAGCGCCAAAGGGGACATCGAGTTCGGCAAAATCCGCCCGCAGGATTTCCGGGGGCGTCCGTGGGGCGGCATCGCCATTACTGGCACCGCCCGGTCTGGCATCGCGCCCGGAAGCGGAAGTGCGGGAAGCGTCCGAGCCGCCATGACTGGCGCCGCCTTCCCCCTTGTGCCCGTTAAGGAAATCATTGAGTTCGTCCCACGCCTCGTTGTAGTCCGCATCGGCGCTTCGCCGGGGATCTGTTTTCCCGAAAAGCCCCTCGTCATCGTGAAGATAACTGCGGAGTACATCGCCGAGGCGGTCAAAAATCCCCATGGGGGGAGTTTATCACAGGGCGTCTTTATGTTACAGTACCTGGAGCGTTACCGGAACCGCGCTGTTCTCCGGCCCGCCGTGTAACGCCGCCGCGGGGCGCGATTGGAGGAGACGTTATGCAAATAAAGAAAAAAACATTTGGCCGTTTATATACCGGGGAGCGGGTTGATCTGTACACCCTCAAAGCAGGCGAGATAAGTTTCTCCATAACCACCTTTGGAGCGCGCTGGGTCTCCCTCATAACGCCCTCAAAGCGGGGAAAGGCCGATATACTGCTCGGCTACGCCACGCTTGACGCCTATGCCCGCGATACCGTGTATCTGGGATCCACCGTGGGCCGCTTTGCCAACCGTATCGCGGGGGCCGCCTTTACGCTGGACGGAAAAGCCCACACGCTGAGCCGGAATGACGGGGCGCATACCCTCCACGGGGGACGGCGCGGCTTTGACCGGCGGGTCTGGAAGGCCGAACCCTACGAAGAAAAGGACGGCGTGTTTCTCCGGCTGGAACTGGACAGTCCCGCCGGGGATCAGGGATTTCCGGGAAAGTGCCGGGCAGCGGTAAGTTACGGCCTCACCAAGTCCGGCGAAATCGTGGCTGATTTTCACGCGATCCTTGATGAACCTTCCCCGGTTAACCTGACCAACCACGCCTATTTCAACCTTGCCGGAGAGGGAGAGGGCGATATTCTTTCCCATCTGGCCCGTTTTCCCGCGCCGCACTGCCTTGAGTCCACGCCGGAGGCGATTCCCACGGGGGTCATCATTCCCACAGAGGGTACGCCCTTTGATTTTGCCCGGTCCCGGCCCATTGGCCGCGATTTTCCGGCCCTCCGGGCGGAATACGGCTTTGACGGGTACGATCACTGCTTTATTCCGGAGGGGGAGTGCGGCACGTTCCGCCTCGCCGGGGAAATTATCGAACCCGTTTCCGGCCGCACGCTCGTGATTCACAGTACCCAGCCGGGGTTTCATTTTTACACGGGAAATTACCTTGACGGCCTTCCCGGCAAGCCCGGATCGGTATATGGAAAATACGGCGGCTTTTGCATAGAGACCGAGCACTTCCCCGACGCGCCCAACCGGAGCGGGTTCCCCTCCGCCGTGTTTGGACCCGGCAAAGTGTACAATGAAAAAACAGTATATTCCTTCACCTGGTAGGAATTTTCAACCCGGCGTAACGGAAGGAGCGGCATATTTTGGGGTGATTTTCAAAAAACGGAAAAAAATTCGAAAAAATCGCCAAAAAATTTGCAAAAAAAATTTTGACCCCCTATACTAGGATACGTCAGCGATTTTATAATGCCTTGATGTTGTGCCGGAAATTTTTTGCACCCAAACATGCATCAATTACGGTGTGCGGCGCAGACGCGGCCGTGTATCACGCATAACCAAAATGAGGAGCGTATGGAAATTCAACTTCAGGAACTTATCGACAAAATAAAGCGGGACGGGATTGAATCGGCCTCCCAGGAAGCCGCGCGTCTCAAAACGCAGGCCGAGGATGAGGCCCGCCGCATTGTGGACGCCGCCCGCAGGGAGGCGGAGAGCATTGTCTCACAGGCGAAGACGGACGCCGAACGCGCCGAGAAAGCGGGAATCGCCGCGGTCGGCCAGGCGGCCCGCAATGTGGTGCTCTCGTTCCGCACGGAAATTCAGGCGATTCTGGACCGGATCGTGGCCCGTGAAACCACGGCTGCCCTCTCCGGCGATCTCCTCGCCTCGGTGCTGCCGGATATTCTGCGCGGCTGGTCCGGCGGCGACGAACTTTCGCTCATCCTTCCCGAACCGGCGCTGGGGAAAATCACCGCGTACTTCAACGAAAAAATTGCCGGGGAGTTGACGCGGGGCATAGAACTCAAATCGGACCGCAATCTGGCCGCGGGGTTCCGTATTGCCAACCGGGACGGTTCCGCGTATTACGATTTTTCCGCCGAGTCGGTCGCGGAACTCCTCTCCGCGTACCTGAATCCCCGCCTCGCGGAAACGCTCAAAGAATCCGTGAAGGGAATTTAGGGCTGTGGCGTACTATTACCTCGCGGCCCAGCTTCCCGCTCTGGCGTACAATCAGGGCGCGCCCATGAGCTCCGCCGCCTTCCGGGAACTGGCCGCCGCCCAGATGAGCGGGGAGGACGCGGCCCTGCTGGATTACTGCACGTTGGATCCCGCCCCTTCCGGCGCGGCGGGCGGCGATGAGGGATCCGCTTATGCGGAACCGTTCCCGCCGGTGGACGGGGATTTTATCGATCGCTGGCGCGCCTGGGAACGGGCGCTCCGCCTCAATCTGGCCCGTTACCGTTCCCTCAAAATAAAGCGGGAAGGGGCGCAGTCCCTGGAAGCGCCGGACTGGCCGGCCGATGCCGCGCAGACGGCAAAGACCGCCGCCGCGATGGATTCTCCCTTTGAGGCGGAACTCTTTCTCGACCGGGCGCGCTGGGACGCGATTGACGCCTTTCAGGGGATAGAATACTTTAGCAGAAATACCATTTACGGTTACCTTCTCAAACTGCGGCTCCTTGAACGGCGGGCGCTGTTCAAAACCGAAGAAGGGTTTGCGGAATACAAGGGACTTTACGCCGCCATACTGGCGGCATCCGGCGCGTAGCCCTCCGGGGCGATTGCCGGACGGGGCGTCCTCCAGGGGGCGGCCCGCATCACTCAAAAAACCGGAACAGGGGCGGAGGCCCCGTCCAGACCGGGATGTGTTGGAGAACAGAATGACCGGAACGAAAGGAACAGTTGTAGCCGTAAACGGCAATATGGTGAGCGTGCGTTTCGACGGCGCGGTCTCCATGAATGAAGTCGGTTATGTCAAAACCGGGGGCACAAATTTAAAGAGTGAAGTCATCCGTATCCGGGGTGATGTTTCTCAGCTCCAGGTCTTTGAAATCACGAAGGGGCTCACCGTCGGCGATGAGGTGGAATTCACCGGCGATATGCTTGCCGTCGAAATGGGGCCGGGCCTTTTGGGCCAGGTCTATGACGGCCTGCAAAATCCCCTGCCCCAGCTTGCCGCGCAGGCGGGTTATTTTCTGGAGCGCGGCGTATACCTCGACGCCCTCCCCACGGACACAATGTGGGAATTTACCCCCACGGCACAGGCCGGAGACACGGTGGAGCGGGCGGATACGCTGGGCACCGTGCCCGAAGGGGCCTTTACCCACCGTATTATGGTGCCCTTTAATCTTTCGGGGACCTATACGGTGGCCTCCATCAAGGGCGCCGGTTCCTATACGATCCGCGATACCATCGCCGAACTGAAGGACGACAAGGGGAATACCGTTCCCGTGAGCCTTTCGTTCCGCTGGCCCGTCAAGCGGCCCATCACCTGTTACGAAGAGCGGCTCAAACCGGTGGAACCGATGGTTACCCGTGTCCGGCTTATCGACACCTTTTTCCCCGTGGCCCGGGGCGGTACGTATTGTATTCCCGGCCCCTTCGGCGCGGGCAAGACCGTTCTCCAGCAGATCACCAGCCGCCACGCGGACGTTGACATCGTTATCCTCGCGGCCTGCGGCGAGCGCGCCGGGGAAGTGGTAGAAACCCTCAAAGAATTTCCCGAACTGACGGACCCCCGCACGGGCCGGTCGCTCATGGAACGGACCATTATCATTTGCAACACCTCGTCCATGCCCGTCGCCGCGCGTGAAGCGTCGGTGTACACCGCGGTAACGCTGGCGGAATACTACCGGCAGATGGGCCTCACCGTGCTCCTCCTTGCCGACTCCACAAGCCGCTGGGCGCAGGCCATGCGGGAAATGTCCGGACGCCTTGAGGAAATCCCCGGCGAGGAAGCCTTCCCCGCCTACCTTGAGTCCAATATCGCCGCGTTCTACGAGCGCGCCGGTATCGTGCGGCTCCGGGACGGCAGTATCGGCTCCGTAACCATTGGCGGTACGGTCAGCCCCGCGGGCGGTAACTATGAAGAACCGGTAACGCAGGCCACGCTGAAAGTTGTCGGCGCGTTCCACGGCCTTTCCCGCGAACGTTCCGACGCCCGCAAATTCCCCGCTATTCACCCGCTGGATTCCTGGTCAAAATATTCGGGGATCATCGACACGGACAAGGTGAGTTATGCCCATGGGTTTATGCGGCGCGGCAGCGAAGTTGAACAGATGATGAAGGTTGTCGGTGAGGAAGGCACCAGCATTGATGACTATATCGTGTACCTCAAGGGCGAGCTTCTGGACGCGGTGTACTTCCAGCAGAACTCTTTCGACGCGGTAGACGCGGCGGTAAGCCCGGAACGGCAGATATACACGTTTCAAATTCTTCTCAAAATCATGGCTTCCGTTTTTTCGTTCGGCGACAAGGACGAAGCGCGGGCCTGGTTTAACCAGCTCCGGCAGAAGTTCCTGGACTATAACGGCTCCGAATGGCAGAGCGACCGCTTTAGGGGTTTTGAGAACGAAATCAAAACCACGGTTGCCGAACGGGCGCAGGGCTCCGACCCCGCCGCTGAAAAATACCTGGCATAACAGGACAAGGACGGAACAATGAAAAAGGTATACAGCAAAATTGAATCCATTACCGGAAGCGTGATCACCGTTCGGGCCGATGGGGTCCGCTATGGCGACCTTGCCGAGGTAGATACGGTGTTCGGCACCTCCCTCGCGGAGGTCAACCGGCTGGAAAACGGCCTCGTTTCCCTCCAGGTGTTTGCCGGCGGACGGGGTATTTCTACCGGCGATACGGTACGCTTTT
>JAITGJ010000014.1 GCA_031280705.1 Spirochaetaceae bacterium | reverse complement strand
AATACGATGATGAAACGGCTCCCATTATTCACGGACTTGAGAAGGTTTCCAAACCGGGCCGCCGCGTGTACACCGGCTATAAAACCATGCCGCGGGTATTTAACGGCTACGGCACCCTGATTGTTTCAACATCCCAGGGAGTAACCACGGGGAAAAAAGCCGCGGAAAAAAAAGTCGGCGGCGAAATTATTTGTACCGTCTGGTAGGGCGGGCTGAATCGCGCGCCGCCGTTTCAGCGTGAAGCGCCGGCGCATGATCGATTTGTGAGGGTAAAGGTAAAATGTCGAGGATTGGTAAAATTCCGGTCAAGGTTCCCAAAGGCGTTACGGTGAGCTTTAACGATGGCGTCATCACCGTGGAAGGCCCCAAGGGAAAACTGACCCAAAACTATCACTCCGTGGTAACCTTTGAGGCGCGCGGAGACGAAATCGTAGTGGGCCGGGTAAACGAGGAAAAGCAAACCCGCGCTTATCACGGGCTGTACCGGAATCTGCTCAACAATATGGTGATCGGGGTTTCGTCGGGTTTTACGCGGACCCTCATTATCACCGGCGTCGGGTACCGGGCCGAGGTGCAGGGAAATCTCCTCACCATGAGCCTTGGGTATTCAAGCGATATTTATGTGGGTATTCCCGGCGGCATCACGGTTACCGCGGACGCTTCGGGCAAAGTGGTGGTGAGCGGCGTTGAAAAACAGCGGGTCGGACAGTTCGCGTCGGATATTCGCCGCCTCCGCGAGCCTGAACCGTACAAGGGCAAGGGCATCCGCTATGACGACGAAGTTATCCGCAGGAAAGTCGGAAAATCCGGTGTCAAATAAGCTCTGTTAAAAGGAATGGGCGTTATGCTGAAAAAAATGCTTGAAAAAGACCGGAAACGGCTTAAAAGAAAGGTGCATATCCGCAAGCGTATTTCCGGGACCGTTCTGCGTCCCCGGATGAGTGTCTTCCGGAGTAACCGCCGTTTATCGGTTCAGGTAATTGACGACACCTCCGGCCACACCCTTGTTTCCGCGTCCACGCTGGAAAAGGATCTTCGGGAAATAAAGCCGACGGTAGCGGGGGGCGCGGCGCTTGGGGAAATTATGGGAAAACGGCTTCTGGAAAAAAGCATCACCGAAGTTGTTTTTGACCGGAACGGGTATTTGTATCACGGCGTTATCAAGGCGATTGCCGAAGGGGTCCGGAAAGCCGGGGTCCGGTTCTAGGAGGCGCCGGTTTATCCGATGGGAAATTCGGTATAACCGGCGCGGAAAACGAGAAAAACAAGCGGGCAGCGCGGATGGGCGATTCACTAACCGGCGTTACCCTGGGGGACGGAATGTCAGACGTACAGGAAAAAGTTGAAGCGGCGGCGGGCGCCGGTCCGGTTCCCGCCGAGAGAACCGGGCATGCCCGCTCCGAGGGCCGGGGCCGCCGGGACCGCGACAGAAACCGGGACCGGGACGGGGCGGACCGGGATTATGTTGAAAAGCTCGTAAAGCTCAACCGTACCGCCAAGGTGGTGAAGGGCGGGCGGCGCTTTTCCTTCTCCGCGCTTACCGTGGTGGGGGACCGGAAGGGCAAGGTCGGTTATGGATTCGGCAAGGCCAACGATGTGTCCGAGGCCATTCGCAAAAGTATCGAAAAGGCGAAACGGAATATGGTCGCCCTGCCGGTGAAAAACGGGACCATCCCGCATGAAATTAACGGACGCTTCAAGGCTTCCCAGGTGCTCCTTAAACCCGCCTGTTCGGGTACGGGGATCATTGCCGGGGGCGCCGTGCGGGCGATTATGGAAGCCGGCGGCGTTACCGATGTGCTTAGCAAGTCCATCGGCGCGTCGAGCCAGTACAATGTGGTAAAGGCGACGTTCGACTGTATTACCCGGATGCTGGACGCCCGGCTTATCGCCAAAAACCGGGGCAAGTCCCTGAAAGAGTTGTGGGGGTAATATGGCCGGAAAAATACGAATACGCCTGGAGCGCAGTACGATCAGGACGCTGCCCCGTCAGCGGGCCACGATCCGGTCTCTCGGGCTCCGGAAAATCGGATCGGTTTCTGTACAGGAAGCCACGCCGGTGATTCTTGGCATGATTCGAAAGGTTTCCCATCTGGTTTCAGTAGAGGAAGTTTCAAATTCATAAGCGGATGGGCCGTTTTCCAAACCCGGCGGGTTTGGGCAGAGGAGATTTGGTGAATGCAGGATTTTGATTTACACGCTCCCAAAGGGGCAAATAAACCGCGGCGTATTTTGGGCCGGGGCCAGGGTTCAGGCCGGGGTACGACCGCCGGAAAGGGTAACAAGGGGCAGAAGTCCCGCTCCGGCGGCAAGACCTATGTGGGTTTTGAGGGCGGTCAGATGCCGCTGTACCGGCGCATCGCCCGGCGGGGGTTCTCCAATTATCCCTTCAAAAAGGAATACCAGATCGTTAACCTTGCGGATATTGAGCAGCGTTATGAAGACGGCGAAACGGTGGACGCGGTAAGCCTCGTGGTAAAAGGGCTTGTCAAGGGGTCTGTAAAAGACGGAGCCTTGAAGCGCCTCTCCGCGCCGGTCAAGGTGCTGGGCGACGGGGAGTTGACCAAAAAACTAATCTTTAAAATCGGTTCGCTGTCCGCTCCGGCCAAAGAAAAGATCGAACGTTCCGGCGGCGCCGTCGCCGCGGCGGAGTAGGACCGGTTATGGCCAATCCGCTGGTTAGTATTTTCAGGGTCCGGGAACTCCGGGAACGGATTGTTTTTACAGCCCTCATGCTGATGGTGTTCCGTCTCGGCGCGGTACTGCCCGTACCGGGGATCAATGTGTCGGTGCTTGCCCGCTACTTCCAGGATCAGCTCCAGAGCGGTTCGGGAAACGCCATCGTCGATTACCTCGACTTTTTTGCGGGCGGCGCGTTCTCCAACTTTTCGGTGTTCATGCTGGGGATCATGCCGTACATCTCGATGTCGATTATCATGCAGCTTCTTCTTATCGTGTTCCCCCGGCTGAAAAAAATCTCGCAGGAAGAGGGGGGCAGAAAAAAGATACAGTCCTGGCAGCGCTACGGCACCGTCGCCGTCTGTCTGATTCAGTCGTTCGCGGTAACCCAGTACGCGCAGGTTATCGCCCGGCAGGTGGACAACTTTTTCACCATCAATAATATTTATTTCTTTTCGGTACTGGCCATGCTCACCGTAACCACGGGCACCATGTTTCTTATGTGGATTGGCGAACAGATAACCCGGCGGGGTATCGGGAACGGCATTTCTCTTTTGATATTTGCCGGTATCGTGGCGCGCCTGCCGTCGGCCATGTGGGATTTGGGCCGCCGGATGGGGCGGGGGGACCTTAACCCGGTGTTTGTCATCGTGGTTTTTGTGATGTTTGTCGCCGTGGTCGCCCTGGTAGTGTTTGAACAGCAGGGCCAGCGGAAAATTCCGGTCCATTACGCCAAGCGGGTGGTCGGGCGGAAAATGTACGGCGCGGCAAGCACCTATATCCCCTTCAAGATCAACCCATCGGGCGTTATTCCGGTTATCTTTGCCTCGTCCATTTTGACATTCCCCCTTCAAATCGCGCAGACGGTCGGCGGGAACGTGGCGTGGCTCCGGATTGTTTCCCGGGCGCTTAACCCAACCGGGGCGCTTTATATCACGCTGTACGTGATTCTTATCATCTTTTTCGCCTATTTCTACACCCAGGTGAGCCTTAATCCCATTGAAATAGCGAAACAGATACGGGAAAACGGCGGCTCCATTCCGGGCATCAGGACTGAGCGGATAGAGGAGTACCTTACCAAAATCCTCAACCGTATCGTGCTTCCCGGCTCGCTTTACCTCGCGGTGATCGCGGTCCTGCCGACGATTATCCAGGTGCTGTTTAAGTTTCCCACGTCGATTTCATACCTGATGGGCGGCACGTCGCTCCTCATTCTGGTTGGGGTCGATCTTGATACCATGAGCCAGGTGGAGTCGATTCTCAAGATGCACCACCATGAAGGGCTCACGAAAAAGGGGCATCTGCGGGGGCGGAATTTGTAACCGCGTCTCCTGTTGCCGGGCCGGTAACGGGCGGACCCCTTGCCGAAACGGTAAAAAAACGGTTAAATGGAACTTTAACCGCTCAGGCAGGGGCGTGAGCGGGCCGCCCGGGACGTAAAGATACGCCGCCCGGGTCATGCCAAAGCGTAAACGGGGCGTCCAGGGGAACGCCTTACTTTCAAGGGGAGTTGAGGATGAAAGTCCGGACCAGTGTCAAGCCGATTTGTGATAAGTGTAAGGTGATCAAGCGGAACGGGATTATCCGTATTGTTTGTCAGAATCCCAAGCATAAACAGAAGCAGGGTTAGAGGTGGCTATGGAACTTCGTTTCATATTTGATAGTGAGGTAGAGGGTACTTATGGCACGTATTGCGGGGGTTGACCTTCCCAACAAGCACGTAAATATCGCGCTGACGTATATTTTTGGGATAGGCCGTTCCAGCGCGGGGGAGATTTGCGTCAAGGCAAAGATCGATCCGTTGCGGCTCATCAACGATTTGTCGCCGGAAGAGCTTAACGAGCTCCGGCAGTTAATCGAGAATGAGTATAAGGTTGAGGGGCGGCTCAGGACCGAGATTGCGCTCAACATCAAGCGTCTTATGGACATCGGCTGTTACCGGGGGTTAAGGCACCGCAAGGGGCTTCCCCTCCGCGGCCAGCGGACACGGACCAACGCCCGCACCCGCAAGGGCAAAAAGAAAACCGTCGCGGGAAAGAAGAAATAGCGCCGGCGCGCGTGGAACCTGTGTTTTACGCGCCGCCGGGAACCGCGTGTTTTGCCGCCCGAAGGCGGGAAACCGCGAAAGCCGCGTGAAACTTTGCGAGTTTTGCCGTGGCGCTGCCGGAAAACCCGTGTGGTTTCCGGACGGAGGAGAGCCCGCGGGGTTTTCTCTTCCGCATATTTTGGAGGATTGAGTGGCTGCCAACACCAGAAAACGGAAAGAGAAAAAGTCGGTTTACGAGGGGAATGTCTACATACAGGCGACATTCAACAATACCATTGTTACCATTACCGATTTAATGGGAAACGCGGTTTCCTGGGCAAGCTCCGGCGGGCTGGGGTTCCGGGGGGCGAAAAAATCAACGCCTTTTGCGGCCCAGACCGTTACCGATACCGCGGCGCAAAAGGCCATGCAGGTGGGACTGCGGGAAGCGCACGTATATGTCAAAGGGCCGGGAATCGGCCGGGAATCGGCGATCCGTCAACTGGGCGCCATCGGGATCAAGGTTAAGTCCATCAATGATGTTACCCCTATACCCCATAACGGGTGCAGGCCGCGGAAAACCCGCCGCATTTAACGGGAACGCAAGGAGAAAGAGGATTTATGGCGAGATATACTGGACCGGTTTGCCGTTTGTGCCGGACGGAGCAGAAAAAACTTATGCTTAAGGGCGGCCGTTGCAAAAGCGATAAATGTCCCCTTAACAAAAAGCGCGCCGCGCCGGGAAAGGACCCCAAGGCGCGGCCCGGCAAACGTTCCGATTACGGACTGCAGCTTCGGGAAAAGCAGAAGCTCAAACGGATTTACGGAATGCTGGAAAAACAGTTTTCACTGTTTTTTGAACGGGCGCTCCGGATGTCCGGCATTACCGGCGAAAACCTCTTCGTGCTCCTGGAACGGCGGCTTGATAATGTGGTGTACCGGCTGCGGTTTGCCGCAAGCCGGAGCCAGGCCCGGCAGATGGTGCTGCACGGCCATGTGCTCGTGAACGGCAGGCGCGTCGATGTGCCTTCCGCCCTGGTGCGTCCCGGGGACGAAATTGAAATTCGGGAACGCAGCAAAAACCTTGTCGTTATTAAAGACTCCCTCAAGGAATTCGGCAGATCCGGTGTTATGCCCTGGCTGCACCTCGATCCCGATTCCCTCAAAGGGCAGTTTATTGCCGTACCCCGGCGCAGCGATATTACCGATTTGGCGGACATCAAAGAACAGATGATCGTCGAATTATATTCCAAATAAGGAGTTTTCATGGCCCGCAAGAACCTGCTTAAAGGTTTTAAACGCCCAAAGGGTATTACTTTTGAGCATGGCGAACTTAGACCAAATTACGGCAAGTTCACCGCCGCTCCCTTTGAACCGGGGTTTGGGACCACTATCGGCAATACCCTGCGGAGGGTACTCCTTTCCTCAATTCAGGGATACGCGATTACCGCCGTCCGCATCGTTTCCTACGATGCGGACGGGGTGCCGCACAATGTATCCAGTGAATTTGAAACGGTTCCCAACATTGTCGAAGATACGCTTGAGGTTATCAACAATCTCAAGCAGATCCGCCTCCGTCTGCCCCGCGACGCCGAACAGGGCACGTTTACCTACGAGTGGAACGGCAAACGTGACATAAAAAGCGATGATTTTGGCCGGACGGGAGAGCTTGAAATACTGTCGCAGGGACTGCACATTATGACGCTCATGGACAACGCCCATCTTGAAATGGAAGTCCAGGTCGATCTGGGACGGGGATACGTTCCGTCCGAGATAAACGAGCGCTATATTGACGTTATCGGTACCATTCCCATGGACGCGATTTACTCTCCGGTAAAGAAAGTAAAATATACGGTTGAGCCGACCCGTGTTGGACAGCGCAGTGATTATGACAAGCTGGTGCTGGAAGTGTGGACCGACGGCGCCATAAAACCGGATGACGCCCTTGCGGAAGCGGCAAAAATCGCCAAGGATCATTTTTCGGTGTTCATCAATTTTGATGAAAATAACCTGGGCCTTGACGAGGATTTTGACGAAGAA
>JAITGJ010000269.1 GCA_031280705.1 Spirochaetaceae bacterium | reverse complement strand
TGCTTTGCAAAACTCCCAAGCTGAACGGCGCAGCCGTTCAGCCAGCGTCCGCCCAAGTGTATCAAGGCGAATATTCGCGGGGTCAAGCCCCGCAGGACATTTTCTCCTTCTGTGCCGGGTGCCTCGAAGGCAAAAAAAAATTATTCCCTGCACAAGACAACGTTTGACGAGGCCCTGGCGCAAGGATTGTACAAGCGCATCTGCCTGATAAAAGGCGAAGCCTGGTCACCGGGAAAACAGGATACATGGCGGGAAGAAATTATAGCCAGTTACGGGGACGGGGCCGATAAAGTATTTTTCGCATTGGACAAATATTGAATGGATACCAGAAGTCAACGCGCCCACGAGCCAGCCAAGGACGGAGGTTGAAAACACCCACAACCACTACGAGCATTTGATTCGCGCAATTAACCACGAGCGCGGCAACCACTCAAAACCGGCGGACGCTTACGGTGTGCGATATGCGTGGTAGGTGGGCGGCGAGAAGCCGACTTCCGGCGCGGACTTGCCCAAGTCGAAATTCAGCTGCAAGACGCCCCACATTGTCCAGCACACGGAAGCGGACAAAAGCAAGACGGCGTATTATTCCACGTGTTATGAGAACAGCATGATTTGCTCCGGCACATAGAGGAAGACGCTTTTTCGTTTATTGACGCGGCAATAAATAAGCATGATTTTATTTCCAGGTAAATGCCACAATAGGTTTGATACAACATTGGCTGCGGAATAACATGGATAAACCAATACAGGAATTGGCTGAAATGATAATTGACCTGATAGATGACGGGTTAAGGAAATCGTGACTGGGTTTAAAACCGCCTCCTTTTTAGACCAGCAGGCGGCTCTTGAATCTGTTGCCCCTTCCCAATGTTAACCACCCGTGGAGGTACTATAGGGGACGAAAGAGATTTGGGCTTTGCAGCATTTATGCGGATGGGCGCGTTTTATGGCATAAAAGAAGTCAAATGCGTCAGCGCCGGCGGCTTTGACATACTGGCTGCTGACATTGAAGCCTTATTAAAAAGGGCAATTCACGACTTTTCAAACAAACGGTAATAGTGCGTTGCCAAAGACAGACGGGAACTTTCTAAAGATGACTGTGGCTTTTCCAAAGAGAGGCGTAGAACTTCCAAAGAGCGGTTTGGAACCTCCAAAGATGGGAGTGGAAGTGCTACACTCAAGTTTGGAGAACTAAAAAAACCGGCTTTGGAAACGCCAACCCCGAATTTTGCGGAATAAAATGGAGCTAACTATGGCTGATTGGCTTCCCGCAAGGGAACAGTGCCAAAAGCCTCTGGCTTTTGGCTTGGAGTTTGTACAGCAAACTCCACACAATTAACTCACGGAGTTTTACCGCTGGCAAAACTCCCAAGCTATCCGGCGCAGCCGGATAGCATATTGGGCGGAAAAATGGAAGGCGGGGCTTGCGGGTACTCAGGCCCTGCCGAATTCGGCAGAGCCCGCGCCGCCCTAGGCGATATAACCTTCTGTGCGCAGGGCGCTGGCAATATCCTGGTGAGAGCGGGCGACCACCGCAAGGCCCCCATTTGCCCGCACCGCGTCCAAAAATTCCGCCTGAGCTTCCGAAAGACGTCCGGTACTGCTCTTGCACTCCACCGCTAAAAAGCGCCCCCCCGGCAGTATGCCGATGATGTCCGCCGACCCCCGATGCCCGAAGCGGATAAACCGCTTATCCCCTACCGGCAGCGCCCCGGTGTTGTTGATCCATGCATAGATGCCTTGCACGGACAGATACTCAAGACAAGTCCGCTTTACCTCGTTTTCGGGGAGCGGAAGTGTTCCGTTCTTCATAGGTGAATCGAGCGTACCGCGCCGACGGGAAAAAATCCATGTCCCGCAGGGGCGGACGTGGGCGGTAAATTTTACCCAGCGTGTAATTTTTACCCGCCTGACTGCCCGAAACCCCCGCCATACCCCCGCGAAATCGCCTCATATCGAATAAAACGCTCCCTGTAACTGGCACGGAAATTGCTATAGTAATGACAAGAGAGGTGATAATGTATCAAATGGTTTTTCAACGGTATGAAAAAAAATATCTCCTGAGCCGGGCCCAGTATGAGGCGCTTTCGATTCGCCTTAACCGGGTGCTGGAGCCGGATCAGTACGGGCCGTATACAGCAGCCAGCCTGTATTACGATACCGGTTGCTTTGATCTGGCGCGGGCTTCCGCAAGACAGTCCCGGTACAAGGAAAAACTCAGACTGCGCGGTTACGGCACGGCGGACAGTACCGCGCCGGTATTCCTGGAACTCAAGAAAAAGTTTCAAGGCGTGGTTCATAAACGGCGGGCTTGCCTGCCTTATGGCGAGGTTCCCGGATTTTTCGCCAACAGACCGTACCGGCGCGTGGGCGCGGACGGCCAGGTGTTCCGGGAAATCGACGGTTTTTTGGCCCGGCATCCTTCCGTATCGGCAAAAATGTTCCTCGCTTATGACCGGATCGCCCTTGAAGGGGACGGCGGCCTGCGCGTAACCTTTGATACCAATATCCGTTTCCGCCGGACCGGGCTTCGGCTTGACGCGGACAGTCAGGGAACAAGTATTCTGGAATCCGGGCAGACGCTTATGGAAGTCAAAACGCCCGGTGCGATCCCTCTGTGGCTGTGCCGGGCGTTAAGCGAATGCGGCGCGTTTCCCGTGTCTTTTTCAAAATACGGAACCTGCTGCCGGAATTGCCTGCCGCCCGTCTGCCCGCCCCGGAATGAACCGGGGCGCATTATGGAGGATATATGCAGCCGTTTGATTTCTTAACCGCGAGCGTTTTGGAAGAAACCATTGCCTTGGGGGACATCCTGCTCTGTACCGCGGTATCCCTGGGGCTTGGGCTCTGTGTGTCGGCGATCCACCGGATCAAAAATAAGTACAACAAAAATTTCATCGTTACCCTGGCGCTGCTGCCCGCCATCGTGCAGATCGTCATCATGCTGGTGAACCGGAACATCGGCGCGGGTATCGCCGTCGCGGGCGCGTTCAATCTGGTACGGTTCCGCTCCATACCGGGCAATTCGCGGGATATGTGCAGTGTATTTTTCGCCATGGCGATTGGTTTTGTTACGGGCATGGGCTATCTATTTATTGGCGCGGCGCTCCTGCTGGCGGTCGGCGCGGCGAATGTACTGCTCTATTCCAGCCGTTTCGGGGAGGAGAAGCCGGGGCGGAAAATCCTCAAAATTGCCATTCCCGAAAGCTTCGATTACGAAGAGCTGTTTGACGGCGTGTTCGCGGAATATACTGCAAGCGCGGAACTGGATAAGGTGCGGACTGCGGAAATGGGGAGCCTCTATGAGCTGACCTACCGGATCGAGCTGCTCCATTCGTCTGCGGCCAAGCGTTTTATCGATGAGTTGCGCTGCCGCAACGGGAATTTGCCTATTTCTCTAGGGCGCGAATACCAGGCGGCTGAAGAACTATGATCCGCTGGTTTCATCCAAAGGACTAACAAGGAGTAATGATGAATAAGCAATTGACGGCCGTGATCGCGGTTTGCAGTATCCTGGCGGCTGGCGGTTTATCCGCGCAATCTGCCGGGGAGGGTACGCTGGAGACGCGGATTTCCCTTGGCGGAGAGAGCGTTACCATCAGCCGGGCCGGAACTTATGCGCTCTCCGGCAGATTAAGCGGGGGGCAGGTGCTGATTGACGCGGGAAAAAACGACAGGGTGCATCTGATCCTGAACGGGGTGTATATTGAAAACCCGCAAGGCGCGGCGCTGTACGCGAAAAAAGCGGCGGAGATCACGATTACCCTGGCGGACGGTACGGACAATGCCCTCATTGACGGGAAAAACTATGTGTTCCCCGGCGGTGATGACGAGGCGAAAGCGGCGCTGTTCGTCAAGAATAATCTTACTATCAATGGCGGAGGAATTCTGCGCGTTCAGGGAAATTACAAGAACGGCATTCACGCCAAAGATATGCTCACCATTACGGGCGGCGTTATCCGGGTCAATGCCGTCGAAGAAGCGCTGCAAGGCGGCGATGGGGTATTCATATCCGGCGGCATGTTTGACCTCATTGCGGGCAATGACGGCATCAAGAGCAGCGGCGCGGATACGGGCAAGGGCGTCATTACCCTCAGCGGGGGGAATTTCTCCATACAGGCGGGGCAGGACGGAATTCAGGCTGAAAACACCCTGATCATCAGCGGCGGTAGTTATCATACCGTTACCGGAGGAGGCGCGGCAAACGCGGCCAAGGTGAATAACCGTCCCGGCGGGGATTGGGGTGCCCGCGGGTGGAACCGCAATCCGGGGATAACGCCGGGAGCGGCGGTTTCCCCGGACTCCGGGAGCATGAAGGCTTTTAAGGCGGGCCGTGAACTGACGGTTAACGGGGGTACCTTTACGGTTGACGCGGAAGATGACGCCTTCCACAGCAATGGGAACCTCACCGTGAAGCGGGGAACCTGTGCGATCCGTACCGGCGATGACGCGTTTCACGCGGATAATAACCTGCGCATTGAAGGAGGGGATATCAATATCCTAGCCTGCTATGAGGGTTTGGAAGGAAAAAACATTGTGATCAGCGGCGGGAACACCGGAATTGTATCCAGAGATGACGCAATTAATGCCGCCTCCGGCAGCGCCGATGGCAGCGCCGCAATACCCGGCGGAGGCAGAAGCGGGGTAAACGCGGTAACCAGCGCGGTCTGCGTCCGCATTACCGGCGGAACAGTCAGCATCCTTGCGGGAGGAGACGGCGTGGATGCCAATGGGGATGTGTTTCTTGAAGGAGGCCGGCTGTATATCAGCGGACCCTCTCAAGGCATGGAGGGGGCAATCGAGTTTGACGGAAGGTTTGTGGTGTCGGGGGGCGCGCTGATTACAGCGGGAAGTTCCTTGAATCCGGCGTCTCAATCAACCCAGCCGGTCTTGCTGGTGTCATACACTGTGCCGTGCGGCAGCGGAAGCGTCATCGCCGTAAAAGACAGGGCGGGCCGTACCCTGCTGGAATACACTGCCCGCACTGGTTTTACCGCCTCGGCATTTTCTTCGCCGGAATTTAAAAGCGGCGAGACCTACGGCGTATACCTGGACGGCAAGAAAGTCATTGACAGCGTTTTGAGGGGAATGGTAACGGCTATGTCGGACAATGGCGGGGCCTATACGCTGCGGGGCGGCGGGCGCGGGTGGAGGTAACGGGCGCGTTTACTGGATAGGGCTTCCACCCCCGCGCCCCCGCCGGCAACAGCCGCGTCCGCCTAGGGCAACGCTGATTAAAGCAAACCGAACCACGGAAGGGACGTGGAAAGGAAATCCTTTTCCGTGCGGTTTCTGCGGTTTCCGTGGTAAAAAAACAGTTACCAGGGGAACCGCTGATTACGCGGATGAAAAAGATGTCGCAGATGAGTAGAAACAGTATCAGCGTCGAACCGAAGGTTCGCAATCTGTGTACATCCGTGCCATCTGCGGTTTAAATCCGCGTAATTCGTGGACTCTGTTTATAAAACCTGATTTAATCAGCGTTGCCCTAGAGACTCAAGGATGCCAGATAGCTTTCATAGGATACCTGGGCGGTGCGGGCCTGCTCTTGGGCCGAGTCCGCCTGGACACTCAACGCATCGATTTCACCATCCTGAACGCCCAAGCGCCGCAGATACTCCTGACCTTGGGGAGTGTCCCTGCCCGCCGCTTCCAGATTCCGCCGGATTCGATCCTGCTCGGCAATCAG
>JAITGJ010000264.1 GCA_031280705.1 Spirochaetaceae bacterium | reverse complement strand
CCTGTTTACGCAAAATCCTCGTTTTCTAATTCCTTGCAACATAACGAGTTATAGATTGGTCAAAAATGGAAAAATGGCTTTTTAGACAGCTTCGTTATGTGCCGTTAATTCCGCTTCGTTAGCCGTCCGCATGGATGCGGACGGTCTTTTCTTGTTTCATTGTTTTATCCATTTTTTATCCAACCAATAACGATTATCAACACTAATGGGGTTTTCAGTTTTTATTGTTTTCTGATGTAACATTTTACAAATAGCAAATAATAAACGATGTTTTATACTTTTTTCTGCTCTTTTTGATATAACATATCTTTTGCAAATTTTTTTTATTTTTGTTTCTATCTTCTTTTTTCGTTTTTCTGATAGTTTTTCCCATATTACATGTTCCATTAATTCAAATCCTAATTTTTTTATATCGGAAATTCCAAGCCATGAAAGGCTTGTTTTTACATCATTTTGCGCGGATATATTTGGCGCGCCAATACTTTGTGTCAAAATTACAGCTTTTTTAGTGAACATTTCTTCTTTTGGACGATGAACCATCCAATGTACACCGAAATGATCAAGTAAGGCTTTTATTTGTCCAGGTACTCGTAAAACATAAACAGGATAAGCAAAAACAAGTAAATCCGCATGAATAATATCATTCCATAACGGTACGGTATATTCAGCATGAGGACACATATTTTCATCTTTGAAAAAACAAGTTTTGCAACCACAACAAAAATTTGGACAATCTTTAGGAAGATAAAACTCTTTTATATTGTTTCCATCTCGAAGCTCATCCAAGAAAAATTCTTTTATATTGTATGTACAACCTCTTACTTCCGTACCATTTATTAAAACAATATTCATATATCCCCCTAAAACAATATATCATATCATAAATATTTAATCAACCCTTTGTATTGTGCCGCCATGGACGGCGGCACTAAAACCATTTTCGAGATATTCGGAATTAATGGCACATAACTCCCCGTGGCCGCGCCTTTGGGGGCGGCGCTTTGTGCTGCGCCATGCGGAGAGCGGCGGCCTTTCGCTCCGCATGGCGGCTCCGCATGGCGGGTTATGCGCCCAGAATCGCGCGGAGCGCGGCGAGCAGGCGATCGTTTTCATCGCGGCGTTTTATGCCTGCGCGGTACCAGCCGCCGTCAAGACCGTGAAAACTGTCGCAGGTGCGGATCAGGATGCCCCGTTCAATGAGCGGGAGGAGGAGCGGCGTTTCACACCGGAACAGAATAAAATTCGCGTCACTGTTAACGGCTGTACACCCGAACGCGCGAAGCTCCGCCATAATGCGGGGCCGCTCCGCTTCGATAAGGCGCCGCGCTTCGTCCACCCAGGCGGGGATTTTCAGCGCCGCACAGCCCGCGTATTGGGCCACGGCGGAGACGCTCCATGCCTGCCCCGTGTCCATAATTTTCGCGGCAAGGGAACTATCCCCGGCAATGAGGTACCCTAGCCTGATTCCGGCCAGCGAGTAGGTTTTTGTAAGCGCCTTGAGCACCGCAAGGTGCGGAGCCGCGTTACCGGCAAGGGACGGCGCGTGTGTAAAGGGCAGAAAACATTCGTCAACCACCAACCGCGCTCCTGTTTCGCGGCACCGTTCCAGAATGGCGGTGAGGAGCGCGCTTTCCACCAGTCTGCCCGTGGGATTGTTGGGATTGCAGAGCATCACCAGATCTACCCCGCCGGAAATGTCGTCCAGAAAAGCCGGTTCCAGGGTAAAATCGTTTTCCGCGCGGAGCACATGCCTGCTTACCCGGCTCCCCGCAAGAAGCGCCGCCCGCTCGTATTCGGAAAACGCGGGAGCCGTAATCAGCGTATGGCGGGGCCGCAGGGCCAGACAAAGCCGGAAGATCAGGTCCGCCGCGCCATTCCCGCAGCATATCGCTTCTTCGCTTACCCCTTCGTGCCGGGCGAGCGCCGCGCGAAGCTCCCCGCAAAGCGCGTCAGGGTAGCGCGCATAATCATCAACATGATCCCGAATTGCGTCCCGTACCGCGCCGGGCATGCCGAGCGGATTGGTGTTGACCGAAAAGTCGAGCATTATGCCCCGGTTACGGAATATATCGCCGCCATGACGCATAGCCGTGCCCCCATCACCAAAATGAACAGCAAAATCGCCGAACCGTACAGAAGCCGGTTCGCGCGCACGATATCCCCCGCGCCGGCGGGCCGTTCTCCATCGCCGATCCAGGGTTTTTGTTCCAGCTTCCCCTCGTAAAAGGCCGGCCCGGCAAGGCGGAGGCCCAGCGCGCCCGCGCATGCCGATTCGGTTTGGGCGGAGTTGGGACTTTCGTGATTTCGCCGGTCCCGCTTCCAGACCCTGGCCGCCGCGCGGCCGTCGAGACGGAGCAAAAAAGCCGCGGCAATCATGAGGAGGGCGCAGAGCCGCGCGGGAATAAAATTACACGCATCGTCAAGTTTTGCGGCGAACCGGCCAAAGTCGATATAGCGGGCGTTTTTGTAACCCACCATGGAATCCATGGTATTTACCGCCTTGTAAAAACAGCCCGCCGCCGCGCCGCCGAACATGATGAAAAAGAGGGGGGACGCAACGCCGTCTCCGGTATTTTCCGCCACTGTTTCTACCGCCGCACGCGCGACGCCCGCCGCGTCGAGATTTACCGTATCCCGGCCCACGATACGGCCCACCGCTTCCCGCGCACGGGCGAGGTCCCCCTCCATAAGGCGCCGGTACACGGCCATGCTTGCGGCGCGAAGGTCCCGTACGGCAATACACTGCCAAATGAGGAGCGTCTCCAGAACGAAGGCGGCGGGGAGAAAAAACCGGTATAGCGCGGCAAGGGCGGCAAGCGGGATCCCTGCCGAAACGAGAAGCACCGTAATGGTGAAAAACGCGCCCGCACGGCGCAAAGACGCCGGTCCCTTCCCGTCCCTGCCGGCGGCACGGCGGAACGGCGCTTCCAGGGCGGCGATAAGGCTCCCCATAAAGCGGACCAGGTGGGGGATGCCGGGCGGATCGCCCAGCGCAAGATCCAGCGCGAAGCCCGCCGGTATGGCCAGCGTAGAAAAAAGCACGACCCGCATCATGTCCGTCCTCCGGTGGCACCTTACCGCCCGCGCCCGTTCGTGTCAATTGCTCAAACCCTTCAAACCCTGCGTGCGTGAAGGGCTTGAGCTTGGTTTTTTGCGCGGGCGCAAAAAACCTGAACCTCCGGGGCGGGATGTTCGCGCCCCTTGAGCAGCGGCCCTTCATCAATTATTATGCAGATAGGAGATAGTATTATGACAGATTTTATCGACAATATCCGGGCCAAAAAGGCCTTTATTATTGATATGGACGGCGTTATTTACCACGGCAACCAACTGCTCAAAGGGGCCGCGGAATTTGTCGCCTGGCTTGGCAGAGAGGGAAAGCCGTTCCTTTTCCTCACCAATTCCAGCGAACGGTCCCCGCTGGAATTGTCTCAAAAGCTCGCGCGGCTTGGTATTGAGGTGGACCCGGAGCATTTCTACACGAGCGCTCTTGCCACGGCGGCCTTTCTGGCCACTCAGCGGCCGGGCGGCTCGGTGTATGTTATCGGTGAGCCGGGGCTTATTCAGGCGCTGTACGATGCGGGCTTTACCATGAACAACGTCAATCCCGACTATGTGGTGGTGGGGGAAGGCAGGGGTTACAGCCTTGAATCCCTTGAGCGGGCGGTGAAACTGGTGCACGGCGGGGCGCGGCTTATCGGTACCAACCCAGACCTGACCGGCCCGGTGGAGGGCGGCATCGTTCCTTCCTGCGGTTCCCTGGTCGCGCCCATCGAACTGGCGGCGGAGGTGAAGGCATATTTTGTGGGGAAGCCCAACCCCTTGATGATGCGCCACGGCCTGCGCCGCCTCAACGCCCACCGCGAAGATACCGCGATTATCGGCGACCGCATGGACACGGATATTGTTGCCGGAGTGGAGTCTGATATCGACACGATTCTGGTACTTTCAGGCGTTACGGCACTCCGCGACATTCCCCGTTTCCCCTACCAGCCCCGGTACATTCTGGAGGGGGTGTTTGAAATTCCCACCCCGCCGGCCGGCGGCGTATCCGCTTAATCCGGCCGGTCCGGTCCCCGCGCCGTGATTGGGCCGGGCGTTTATGGCAACACCGCATGTAATGGTATATTCTGGAGCATGCGGCGCGGGTGAACCGGCGGCATGGACGCCTCCAGTACGGCAGTAAATCTTGACAAACACGAAGCGGAGGATCGAGAATTCAGGGTGCGGGCATGGCGGGCCATCACAAAACGGGACGGGCGTTTGGGCGGGTTCCCCGGTTTATTTTTTGGACCGGATGAACGTATGATCCTTTACGCAAACAGGAAGGAGCGGTATATGCGAAAGACCATGTTTTTTGTACCGGTAGCGCTGTTGGTGGCGGTAACGGCCTTTTCCCAGGACACCGAAGATTTTGAGTATACCCAAAACCGGCGGGGCGGCGTTACCATTATTGGATACAACGGCAGCGAGAGAAATGTGGTGGTTCCTGAAACCATCGGGGGGCAGCGGGTCATCGCCATCGGCGGGCGGGCATTCCGCGGACGGGGCCTTACCTCCGTAACCCTGCCCCAAAGCGTCGAGTCCGTCGGCGTCATGGCCTTTGCCGACAACGACATTGAGGGCCTGGAACTGCCCGAAGGGGTGCGGGTGATAGAAACCGGCGCTTTTTCCTCAAACCGCATCGAAAATCTTGCCATCCCCAACAGCGTAAGAATTATCCGCTACAACGCTTTTGGCAGAAATCCTGTCAGAAACGTAAACATTTCGCGGAATGTACGCGCGATAAATCCCCGGGTGTTCAACCAGAATCAGCTTAAACGGATAAGCATCGGCGGCGATGTTGAAATTTATCTGGGCAATTTTGATGACGGCTTTGTCAATTACTACCAGTCCCGTGAACGCCAGGAAGGAAACTACGAACGGCGCGGTAATGTCTGGATCATCACCGCGCCGTAACACACCCGTCCACCCGGCGGCGGCCTTCGCCTGTTTTCATGGAGTAGGGCGCAAGTTTGCATAATGTCCCGGTGCCCGGGCCGCCTAACGGGTGGTGAAGCATATACCGTCCTGTCATGTGCAGTTTGGGCCGCTTTATACGTTCTATTTATGCTTTGCTTTGATTGGGGTATAATAATCCATTTGATTATACCCCAATGTTTTATTTGCGAGAGGTGATGTAATTATATTGCCAAGTTCAGGACGTGATTTATCTGCCTCAAAACCATGAGTTTCAATAAATTTTTCCATTTCTTTTTTTGAGTCTGTATTATCTTGTTGATCTATATCAGTCACTACCGCATACAAACCTCCCTTAAAATCAATTATTTTAAATTCGTTGGGAACATTTATCCCATCTTCATACATATATAACCAATGAAAACCGCCAGATACTCCATATACACCGTCCCAGAAGAGAAAGTCCCTTGGAAATATTGACTGTGGTAAAGATGAAAACCATTTATTGAAGTGGTCAAAATTCTCATCCCCAAACATTCCTATTCCTGAAGAAACCATTTTACAGTCAGGAATTTCATAAATTCGTACAGCTTCCATAAAAAATAACGGCGAACGGACCCGGTAACCGCGCGTTTACGCGGAGGCCGCGCTGCGGAAAACCCGCGCAACGGAAAGGGCGCGTCCCGTATCGCGGTCGATTTCAGCGGCAACGCCCATCACGGCGGACAGTCCGCCGTCCGCGGCGGGCCGCGCGGGTTCCATGCGGTAGAGGATCTGCGTGCGCGCGCGGTCAAGGCATATCTGGCTGTCCATGCCGATGACGCCGCCAGAGACGCCGGTCATGCCCAGGTCCGTGATGTAGGCGGAGCCGAGGGGGAGGATGCGCTCGTCGGCGGTCTGGACATGGGTATGGGTTCCGGCGACAAGGCTCGCGCGGCCGTCAATAAAATACCCCAGGGCTTCTTTTTCGCGGGCCGACTCGGCGTGAAAATCTACCAAAATGATCGTTTTTTCACCGGATGGGGCGGTAACGCGATTCACGATTGACTCAAGCGCCCTGAACGGGCAGTCGATGGGGACCATCAGTTCGCGGCCCTGGAGGTTTATCACCGCCCAGGAAACGCCCGCTTTTTCTG
Source organism: Spirochaetaceae bacterium (assembly GCA_031280705.1). Classification (GTDB taxonomy): domain Bacteria; phylum Spirochaetota; class Spirochaetia; order Treponematales; family Breznakiellaceae; genus JAISQV01. The sequence continues at coordinate 8,211 of JAITGJ010000264.1, read as the reverse complement.
TGTGGAGCACGCCCCGGCCCGGCGTTCCACCGGGGTAGTTGGCGGGACGGAGCATACGCGCCTCGCTTTCCAGAAACGGCCAGAAATCCCGCTTTTCCCAAACATGGTTCCCGGACGTTACCGCGTCCGCTCCGGCGGCAAGAATACGGCGCAGGGTTTCCTCCGTCATGCCGAAGCCGCCGGCGGCGTTTTCACCGTTGACCACCACAAAATCAGCCGTATATTCGGCGATAAGGCCGGGCAGGAGCCGTTCAAGCACGAGAAGCCCGCCCTCGCCGACTATATCGCCAATCATCAATGCCCTGACAATGCTCATGCCGCCGCCCGGAACGCCGTCCCGCAAAAATGCGCGGCTTTCAGAATATACCGTCCCGCGCTTCCCCGCTGATGCTGGGAATCTCGATAACCATTCCGGGATACATCAGGTGAGGATTATTGGGGTTGGGAAGCCGCGCGCGGTTCGCGTTATAAAGCCGCTCCCACTGGTACTGGTCGTTGTACACGGCGGGCCGCGCGGCGATGTTGGTAAAACTGTCGCCGGGCCGCGTGAGATAGTATTTGGCGTTTGCGGTAACGCGCCGCCAGGGAATCGTGAACGTCTGCCCTACTTCAATAAGGTTGGGATTGGCGGGGTCCACAAACCGTTCGCGGTTTACCTCGTAGAGGCTGGGCCAAAGGAACGGGTCATTAAATATAGCCGGACTACCGGCGATGGACCAGAGACTATCGCCCGCGCGTACCGTGTAGGTTGTACCGGAAGCAGGCGGCGGCGCCGCCTGTCCCGTGGTCTGGGCTGGGGGCGTTGCCGGTTGTTGTTGGGCCGGAGGAGGCGCCGCCGGTTGCGGCGGCGTTACCGGTTGTTGCGCGGGTTGTTGCTGTTGAGCCGGGGACGTTGCCGGTTGCTGTTGCGCGGGCTGTTGCCGCTGGGCCGGGAGCGTTGCCGGTTGTTGTGCGGGCTGCTGCTGTTGAGCGGGCGGCGTTGCCGGTTGTGGCGCGGGTTGTTGCTGTTGAGCCGGCGGCGTTGCCGGTTGTTGCGCGGGCTGTTGCCGCTGGGCCGGGGGCGTTGCCGGTTGTTGCCGGGCTTGCGCGGTTTGGGCCGGCTGCTGTTGCTGTTGGCGCGGCTGGGCCTCCGGCTGATTGGGCTGTATTTGCTGGCGGTTTGCCTGCTGTTGTTGTACCTGCGCGGGTTGTTGCTGCTGGGCCTGCGCCGTTTGCGCGGGCTGTTGCTGGCGGTTCTGCTGCTGGGTCTGCGCCGTTTGCGCGGGCTGTTGCTGCTGGCGGTTCTGCTGCTGGGCCTGCTGTTGCTGTGCGGGTTGTTGCTGCTGGCGGTTTTGCTGTTGAGCCTGTTGTTGCTGCGCGGGTTGTTGCTGCTGGCGGTTCTGCTGCTGGGCCTGCTGTTGTTGCGCGGGCTGTTGCTGTGCGGGCTGTGGCTGCTGGCGGTTCTGCTGCTGGGCCTGCGCCGTTTGCGCGGACTGTTGCTGGGCCTGCTGTTGCTGAACCTGCGCTTGCCGCTGTTGTTCCTGGGCGGCCGCCTGCCGGGCCGCCGCTTCGCGGCGGGCGGCTTCTTCGGCTTCGGCCTGACGGCGCGCGGCCTCCTCGGCTTCGGCGCGGCGGCGCGCTTCTTCGGCTTCCGCCACACGGCGCGCTTCCGCCTCCTGTTCGCGCCGGGCCGCTTCTTCGGCCTCAGCCTGGCGGCGGGAGGCTTCTTCAGCTTCGGCGCGGCGCGCCGCCTCCCGCTCCGCTTCCCGGCGGCTCTCTTCTTCCGCCGCGCGGCGGGCCGCTTCCTCGGCCTCCGCCTGACGGCGGGCGGTCTCTTCGGCCTCCGCCTGACGCGCGGCCTCTTCACGGGCGGCTTCTTCCGCGCGGGCGGCTTCGGCGGCGGCAACTTCAGCCGCCGTCGCTTCGTCATAAGGGTAGCGCCAGTATTCCTGGACGCTGGCACAGCCGGGCAGTAAAATAACCGCCAAACGGCACAGGATAACCAGTACCCGAATCAGTCCCCGTTTCTTCATGCCGCCTCCGTACCGCATCCGTTACCGCTTGATGGTAAAGAGCACCGTCAATTTGGTCTCGTCGATATTGAGGTTCTTGGAAACGGCGAGCAGGTCCATGGCCGCGGCGGCGGTAAAGTTAAGCGTAAAGCCCGCCGCAAAGCGCGCGTTGGGAAGCCCCATAATCCGCGCCGTAACGGTGCTGGTTTCCGTACCCGGAGTTGTAAACAGTGAACCGGTAAGCGTCCGCTCTATTTCTGTTTTGGTTTCCCGGTACGAAAAAAGCTGTACCCCAAACCCCGCGTGTACGGCAAAGCGGTTAGGAAGCAGGCGGAAACTGACGCCCGCGCCCAGTTCCGGCGTAATGGCAAGCGTTGTGCTGGAACCGGAATAACTCGTGATGGAGTCAGAACCCTGGCTTTCAAGAAGTTCCTGCTCCACGGTGAGCATATTGTACCCGCCGCCCACATTGAACTTGACGCCCATGGAAAACTGTTCGTTAAGGTCCGCGCTGTAAATAAAGGTGGGGTTTGCCACCAGGCGGAGATCAAATACATCAGAGGCCGTAATGCCCCAATATTGGAGGGTTTGGACAGGAGTATAAGTGTTAGTGCCCGTCTCCGGGGGGAAGAACGGTCCCGTTGTACTAGTCCCATCACGGAGACCCCACGCGCCGGTAACGCCGTCTTCATCGTTATTTTTGTACATGCGAAGGCCGCCGTCCGCGATAATGTCGAATTCCGCGCGGGTGGTGGTTCCGTTGCCAAAATCAAAGCCCAGCGTTATGCCCCCGGAAGGCTCGGTATAGTCAAGCCGCCGTTCCACATACTGATCGCCCGTTTTGCTGTTGCCGAAATTGGCGGTATCAATATAGCTAAAGGTCGAAAGGGACTGCGTGTTGTACTGATGAATGTCGAAAGCGCCCCGCACGGCAAATTTGATGCCCACCGGGCCCGCGCGGAAGTTAAAGCCCATTTCCATGAGCGGCTTAAGGCTCGATTCAAAAATACTGCGCTTGTCCGCCTCGTAACTGTCAAGGTACAGGGCAAAACCGATCTTTAAGCCAAAGGGACCGGCCCCGACAAGGACCTGGAGCGTATTGGTGGTAACGTTTTGCCCCAGCAGGCGGATTTCCTGTCCGTCCACCACTTCAGAATCCGTGGCGGTGATTGCCGGGGTGCCGGTAGTAGTAACCGTGTCTTTTTTGTACAGGGCGTTTACCTGCTGGTTGGTAAGCCGCCGGTACAGTTCGTCGATAAGGCTCCCGCCGTAGGAAACGCCCAGGTACAGGCCGCCGAATTTGCCGCCGTACCCCACGTTAAGGCCCCACTCGTCAATACCCGCGAAGGCAAAACTGCTGGTCAGGTTGAGACGGCTAAATTCCAGGGCGGACATAAAATTATCCGCGTCTGACGTGATCGCGCCCACCGTGGCCTTGTTGGTCCCCGACCGGGGCGCGTACACCGGAAGCGGCGTTGGAAGCGTGGCCGGGCTGATCGCGTGATCCAAAACCGTGGGCAGCTTGCCATCGAAATAAACGTTGTCCGTGGTCTGGGCGCTCAGCGGCAGGGTGATCAGCGCCGCCAGGCACAGGCCGCATATTATTGCCCCCCCCCCCCAGTCATATTTGTTTTCATGGAATCCTCCTCAATATCTACCAATACGTTCCTGTTTTTGTGATCCTCCCCGCGTTAATGCGTAAGGGAACGGATTATCTCATAGTATAATCGACAACTTCACCTTGGGGAAGTAGGTCCGGCGTTGTTTTTGAACGAAATGTCAAAAAAACCGGTTTACCAGGGGCGCCGCGAGGGATTTTTTCCCCAACCGGCGCGGCCCCTCACGCGGCCACGGCGCAACAGCCCTAATAACCGAAGCGCATGCCCACGGAAACGCCCACGCCCCGCGCGCTGAAACTGCTTGCAAAGTCCGTCCCCTGTAGTGAAAGGCGAAGATGAAGCTCAAAAACCCGCGTGTTTATCATGAAGGAAAGGCTCTGCCGGTAAATCCGCTCGCGGAGCGCGGTAGAAAGTTTCATCGAAAATCCCTTCAAAATGTTTACCTGCCCTTCAAGCTCCGCGTTAAAGCAGAATTCCCCGTACCCGTACACGGTCAGAAGCGAAAACCCGATCGCCGGCCGGATTACAAACAGATCGATTTCCGCAACGGGAAGATACTCGGCAAAGAATTGCACGCGCAGCGGCCGGAACGCCAGAAAATCGCCGTCCGGCTCCGGCGCCGTTACCGGGTCGTCCGCGTCAAGGCCGTTCTGCAAGTCGTAGCGGTAGTGCGCTTCAAAGCGCGAACGGTGATGGAGCGCCGCCGGGAACAGGGGAATGTGGCCGAGCGTAACGCCCAGGTCCAGCCGGGGAAGCAGGGGATACACCGCGGCAAGCGACAAATCGGCGCCCAGCGGCAGCGAACCTTCGGGAACCATGGAGCCGTCTTGTATGGGCCAGGCGGAATAGAGGTCCATGACAACATCCGCGTCCAGGCTTAAGTCCATCCCGATAACGGCGTTGTAGCGGACGGAGCGCGGCACGGCGTAGATGAGCGGCACGTAGACCGCGGGCCGCGCGGTAATCATCAAGCGCTTTACCGGGAAGGAGGCGGTAAGGCCCGCCGCGGCAAAGGCGCTCATCCCGGCCCGGCCCGTACCGTTGACGTCAGGCGTGCTGTTTCCCTCTTTAAGGAAGCGGATCAGGTCTTTGGACGCCCAGGCATAGCCGGACGCTTCCGCCTCCGCGAAAAACCCGAACCGGAGCCCGCCGGGGGCCTGTCCAATAGCGTCGCCATTGGCTTTGCCAATGGCGAGGTTGAAAAATACCTCCGCGTCCGCCCCGGCTCCCAGCGAAAGGGCGCGCACGGAGATCTTGTTAAAATTAAGCGTGATGGTGCGCCGGATGTTGAAAATATCCCCCAGGGCGGCAACATTGTTCGCCGCAAAAAGGCCCAGGTCAAAACCGGCTTCCACGGTACGGTGCGGCCCCCGCGCGAGACGGGTCATCCCGGCGTATTCCGTGCCCGCCGGAACGGTGAGCGCCGTATCGGCGAACGCCGTATCGATAAACGCCGGAACGGCGGCTTCCCGGTATTCCGCGCGGGGCGGCTCCAGAGCGGCGTCCTCCGGTGCGGCGGCTTCCGGCGCGCCGGTTTCCGGCACGCCAGCTTCTGGCACGCCAGCTTCTGGCGACGGCAGTTCCTGCGCGGCAAGGGCGGCGCGGCCGCTCCCCCAGAGCGCCGGAAAGCAGGCCAACCCCACAACCAGCGTGATTTTTACGAACACGGTTTGCTTCATGCGCCCCTCTAAAAACGCTCGTGGAGGGATGTCTTTACCCGCACGGCAAGGCTCATTTCAACCGGGCTTGTGTGGGCCGGATCGTTCTGGCGCTTGATATTGATGAACTGCCCCGCTTCAAGCACAATTTCCGCCCAGAGCGGGAACGGCCGGTTATCCTCTATCGTTGTCTTTGTAAACCGCACGGTGGACGCGCCGTCCAGGTTGATCCGGCCCAGCGGCGCCGCGCCCGGCCCGTAATCGCCGGTATTGACCGCCACAAAACCGGCAAGGCCGAGGTTGTTTTTTATGGCGGTTTCCAGGGTAAGGTGCTCAAGGCGCCTGATAATTTCATCCGCGCCGGCATCGGCAAAAACGCCGTCTGAAATGCTGATTTTTGTTTCAGGCGGGCTTGCGTTGACCGGGATGGGAAAATCACTCGTAATCACAAATTCGAGGGGCATTTCCAGCACCAGGTACGCGCTGACGGCCGGGTTTCTCCGTAAATCGCCGATGCTGAGGCTCCCGTTAATAGCTATATCGTAGGAGAGCGCTACCGCGCTGGGCCGGGCGTTAAATACGGCGGCAAGTGAAACAGGCGCGGGCGCGGGCCGCAGCGGCTTTTCAAGGGGCGCGCCGGACGCGGGCAGGGCCGGGAGCGGGACGCGCCCCACCGGCTGACCGGTAAGGAGCGAAGTGCCGTTCGCCGTAAGCGTTGTTACCGTAACGGCATTACCGGCAAACAGGGCGGGCGGCCCGTCAACGAATAAATAGACGTTTACGGTGCGGAAATCAAGCGGATACCCGTCAAGCGGGGCCATCAGGCTGGAGACGTCAAGGTTTTGGGAACCGGTATTGGGAACATACAAAGGAACCGGCTGACGGTCAATCAACGATGGCGGAAAATACGGCGGCAGGCTGTTCAGGGCGGCATTGAGTTCATCGCGTAAATCCTCCTCAAACAGTTTTTTTACGGCGATAAAGGCGACCGTATCCGGATAGCCGCCGGGATAGTCGTACACCGCAAAGTCGCCGGACAGGTCGCCGGACGAGATCGCGGCGAGCCGGCCCAGATCAAAATCGATCTTAAAATCCGCGGGCAGTTCTATGGGCAGGTACAACTCCGGCGATGCGACAATTTCCACCCCGCCTGAGGGGAGCATGAGCGGGCAGCTTCCGAAAACCAGCGCGGCAAATACAAAACACCCCAGCCGGAGGAACCGGCCGGGGCGGAGCGAAGGGCTTTTTACCATGAGAACAAAACCTCCCTACCGGGCATACTCCACGATGCGCGTTTCCCGGATAAGCGTTATTTTGATGCGGCCCGGATAGCGGAGATCGTCCTCTATTTTTTTGGCGATCTCGCGGGCGAGAGGGCCGGACTGCGCGTCATTGACCGACTCGTTGTTTACCAGAACGCGGAGTTCCCGCCCCGCCTGAATAGCGAAGGCCCGGTCCACCCCGGTAAAACCTTCGGCGATATTTTCCAGATTTTCCAGGCGTTTTACATAATTATCCAGCGTTTCTTTCCGCGCGCCGGGCCGGGCCGCGGAAATGGCGTCGGCTATCTGGACCAGCACGGATTCCACGCAGGTGGGATCAATATCGTTGTGGTGGCTCCCGATGGCGTTGATAACCCGCGCGTCCTCCCCCATCTTCCGGGCCATGTCCATGCCGATTTCCGCGTGGTTCAGGTCCGAATCGGTCTCCGCGCCCTTGCCGATATCGTGCAGAAGCGCGGCGCGTTTGGCAAGTTCGCGGTTGGCCCCCACCTCGGACGCCAGCACCCCCGCGATAATGGCCACCTCCCGCGAATGCTGAAGCACGTTCTGGCCGTAACTTGTGCGAAAATGAAGCCGCCCCAGCGCCCGGATCGCTTCCTGGTTGATATTGTGAATCCCCAGATCGAAGAGGACCTTTTCGCCCTCCTCAAAAATCCGCTGGCTGATGTCCCGGCTGACCCGCGCGACAATCTCTTCGATGCGGGCGGGATGAATCCGCCCGTCGGTGATAAGCCGCTCCAGGGCGATTTTGGCGATTTCCCGCCGTACCGGGTCAAAGCAGGAAATAACCACCGCCTCCGGCGTGTCGTCGATGATGATGTCCACCCCGGTGATCGTCTCAAGGGTGCGGATATTCCGCCCTTCCCGCCCGATGATCCGCCCCTTCATTTCATCATTGGGGAGGGTTACGGAGGTGATGGTCGTTTCGCCGGTAACTTCCGTGGCGACCCGCTGAATCGTCGTAACCAGAATATCACGGGCCTTCTTTTCCCCGGCGAGATTCGCGTCCTGCTCGATTTTGTTGATCAATGCCTGCGCGTCATGGCGGGCTTCCTCTTCCAGGTTCCGTATGAGGAGGGCCTTCGCCTCCGCCACACTGAGGCCGGAAATCCGCTCAAGCTCGGACCGGTACCGCTCCTCCTCCTTGCCCAGAACTTCATACCGGGACTGGAGACCGCGCTCCCGGTCCGCAAGCATCTGTTCCGCCTTTTCAATTTGGGCGGTTTTCTTGTCTATCGCCTCTTCCTTCTGCACAACACGCCGTTCATAGCGTTGCAGTTCGGCCCTGCGTTCCCGAGTCTCCCTCTCCTGCTGGTTCCTGTCGCGGATAACCTGTTCTTTTGCCTCAAGAAGTATCTCCTTCTTTCTGGCTTCAGCTTCCTTTATCGCATCCTGTTTAACGCGCGCGGCCCTTTGTTCCGACGCCGTAAGTTGGTATCTGGCATACAGCCATCTTATTGTCCAGCCAAAGAGTAACCCGGCAAGAGGAAGGATTATCAAAACAATCCAGTCCATTACTTAACCCCTTACCGATGAGTTTTATCTATTAAACAATTCAGTTTACTATGGGACGAAACGCTCTGTCAACTGCTCAAGCCGCGTAGCGGCTTGAGCTTGGGTTGAGCAGTGGGGGTGGACGCGCTAGAATCGGGTTATGCGT